>DATDFM010000023.1:0-4965 GCA_036522635.1 Candidatus Udaeobacter sp.
ACCAGCGAGGCGAACTCGATGTCGAGCGACGAGCGGATGTCTCTGCTCGATGCGCTCGTTGCAGCTGGCATTGAACCGTTGCGGATGATGCCGGGCACCGGTTGCTGCTCGATCACGGAAACGGTCACACTCACAGCGCACGCGGTGAAACACGGTTGCGCAGGCGTACTGATGTTGCCGCCATTTTATTATAAGGACGTCAGCGAAGAAGGTCTCTACGGTTATTTCAGCGAGGTAGTGGAACGCGTCGCCGACGCGCGTCTGCGAATTTACCTTTATCACATTCCGCCAGTGGCAAAGGTCGGCATTACACCAAAATTAGTGGAACGCCTTCTAAAGGCTTATCCAAATGCGATCGCCGGGATGAAAGACAGCTCGGGCGATTGGCATAACACGAAAACTTTTCTCGAAGATTTTGGTCGGACTGGCTTTGACGTGTTTGTCGGTAGCGAATCGTTTCTGCTCGCAAATATGTGCAACGGTGGTGCCGGGACGATTTCGGCGACGGCTAACATAAATCCGGCAGCGATTTTCGCGCTGTACAAGAGCGCGAAATCCCAGGCACCAAATCCCAAGCTCCAAAGAAACACGAACCAAAGATCGGCTGTCGCTGTAGCGTCCGCTGTCACAGCGGACGAAGGTCTTGAGGCCCAGCAGACGCGACTAAACGCCATTCGCGAAGTTTTCAGCAGCAAAAAGTTTCCGTCGATGATCGCCGCGATAAAACAGGCGATCGCGATCTGCACGAATGAGCCGGAGTGGGCTCGGGTGCGGCCGCCGCTGATCGCGCTCACACCAGCCCAGGCGAATTTGCTCGCTGCGGAATTGCAACGAATCGGGTTCGCCATGAACGCAATCAAGAGAACAGAAAATTAATCTGCGAAGAAGACCGCCAACATCCAACGAGCGGTGAGGTCTGATCTGAAGGTGGAACGCGTTCTCCCGAACGCGTTGGCAAGGGCCCAAGTCATCGAGTTGGGGACAACTCGATCCACCTGTAACGAAGAAGCAAACAGCCAACGCTCAGATACACATCAGGTGGAACCGTCGCCGCGGCGAGCCCTAACGCATTGGCGGGGGACCCACGTCATCGAGTCGCCCCGACGAGCCGATTCACCTTTGAATGCGTGATCCCTTAAGAAAAACACGATTCGTCACGGCGATCTGCGACGAAAATTTTAACGGCAAAAACCTGACTTATCCACAGGACCAAAACTTTGCGGGATACGAAGTACCTAGGGTGAAAGGAAAAACTATGAGAATCCTGATAATGACAGCAATAACGGCGGTGGCATTACCGTTTATGGCGATTGGCCAGACAACGGAAGAGCCGCAAAAGACGCAGGGGCAGACAACAGACACGCAAACGACTGCGCCAGCGAAAGGGAAGAAAATGCGTCCCGCGCAAGCTCAAACTAATTCAGAGGCAAAACCTCAGACCGGGACGAACGCACGTGAGCAAACAAACACGAACGTTAAGGGTCGCGCTCACGTAAACGAGCATCAAACTAATCAACCTGTCTCGCGCTCTACCACGAGCCAGACCAACGTGAACACAAATCACACTACGACCGTGAATAAGGAAGAATTCCGAACGCGTCATAGTGAAGTGTTCAGTCTTGGACGGCATCCGAAAGAGTTCTTCATCCAACGATACGGTGCGAACCATTTCCGGTTGATCGGAAATTCGTACTTCGTATTCCTGGACGGCTGTTGGGTCGCCGTTGACGTGGATGGTTTTACATACACTCAGCGAGTGATTTGCGCCGGCGATCCCGACTTTGTTGAAGTTGAATAGTTATTGTTTGCGCAACACAAAAGCGCTCCGCCGAAATGCGGGGCGCTTTTTTTGCACAAAGCAGAAAGCCAGAAAATGAAAATGGATGAAACACATTCGAGAGGAAAAATCTCTCGCGGAACCGAAGGAATTGGAGCGGTGACGCCGCTGATGGTTGAAGAACGAGCGCGCGAGATCGCATGCAGCGACGGACGTGCGGAGCCGAATGATCTCGACCGCACTAATGCGCGCGAGGAATTGACCGGTGCCGCGCCAGGTTCGGAAAAACGCCCGAGGAGACAGGAACCGGGTCGCGATTGGGAAATGCCGCTTGTGTCGACGGGAGAGACAGCGCCGACTGTGCGCCCTGAGGATGATGAAAATATCCCGGAGAAATTGGTTGAAGAAGGTGTTGAAGAAGCCGACCACGATCAGCGCTTAAAGTCTGGTCGAACTCGCGCACAATAGGCATCACGTTATCCTTTCGAAGACGCCGCGGCATGGACAACTTGCTCATCGTAGTGTGCGAGAAAGTCGGCCGGGTCACGATAGACGGCGATTGCACCGGCTTGTCGCAATACTGATTCGGGTGTTCCGCCGCAGAGAAATGCAATGGTTCTGAGACCGGCTTTTTTAGCCGCTTCGACGTCGAACCTTGTATCGCCGACCGTCGCCGCGTCGGCAGGCGAAATATTTCCAAGTTTTTTCAATGAAGCAGCAAAGATATCGGGTGCGGGTTTGGAATTGTCGGCGTCGTCTCCCGAAACATACCCATCAATGAGGTCGTCAATTTTAAGCAGGTCGATGTAATATTTTGTGTCATCCTTTTTTCCGGAGCTGGCGAGCACGATGCGTTTGTTATCGTCGTGAATACGCTCAAACAGTTCGTGCACCTTAGGAAATGGTTGAACTTTGGGAAGATATTCTTTTCTGAACAGCTCGGAACGGTATTCATCCAACTTTTTGCCGAAACGTTTGATTTCATCGGGCGTGAGAAACTCTGGTAAGTATTGGTCGGATCCTTTCCCGATTTGGGCACACAACTGTTCCCGAGAAAATTGTTTCCCAAATCGCCGGAATGCGCGGTCCCAGGAATCGACATGCAATTCATTCGAGTCGACGAGCGTGCCATCGATGTCGAGTATGAAGGCTTGCACAGAGAGTAAGCGCATATACTCAAGCTGAATCGGGTTTCGCGGGTGAAATGCGCTGAGTGAACCCGAAATACAAAAAGTGTAGAGGCGCGGGAAGTGGACTGCGGCCGGCACGGCCGCCACTACACCAAGCGCCGGTCCCGGAACGATAACAATTAGGAAGCAGCGAGACCGGAGTTTGGCAAACGGACGCTTTGCGGATGGCGGATGCGGTTCTCAGGATCGTACCGCTGTTTCAACTGCTGGAGACGCGCATAATTTTCTGCGCCGTAATAAGCGGTTGGCCAGTCCGCGAAAGCAAGGTCGGGATAGTTCGCATAATGGTTCTTAACGCCGGCTTGCGCTATGTGTTGGCGCATCCGACCGGCCGCCTCCAGCAGAATGCGTGCACGCGAGGGCGATTCCCAATATGCCTGTGACTCGCCCAGATATGAGAGAGCGCGATGAGGATAAGCGCTCTCCACGTCGCTGGAAATAGCGCCGCCGAGAGTGTTGATCTGAAAGATCAGTCCTGGAACGGTTAGGACTTCTTCGAAAATTCCAGGCAACGCAGCTCTAATGTCGTCGATTCCTTTGTAATATCCGGCGCTGGCATTTTTAAAAGAAACCGGACCGTCTTCTCCATAGTACCAAGTTAAAGCTTTCTTTAGAGAAGTAGGACCGCCGGATGTCGCCTTAGTCGTTAGGCCAGCAAGTCTGCGACGGAAGGCCACCAAACCCTTTTGGTCGCGAGAACCGATTGTGATAACAACGACTGTGACCTGGCTGCCGTTCATGATCCAGGCCGAAAACGCCTCGTTAGGCAAATCAGGTGTGGCTTCGAACCAGGCCTCCAACAACGCAGTGGCGCGTTTCGGGTCGAGTTTGTATGCGCGAAATTTCCAGGATGAAAACTGCGCCGGAGCGGCGCGCGTATTGAATGTCAGTTCGGTTATTATTCCAAAGTGACCGTTTCCGCCGCCGCGCGAGCTCCACAGCAAATCCGGCTCGTCGTTTGAGTCATGAATGATTCCGGAGCCATCGACCATTTTGACTCTGCGCAGATGGTCGCAGGTTAAACCCCATTTTCTGGCGAACATTCCGTAGCCGCCGCCGAGTGTAAGACCTGCCAGACCGACGGTTCTGCACGATCCAGCCGGCAGGAAACGGCCTTTCGGCAGGAGGAACTGGTTCACTTCTTCCAGCCGACAGCCTGCGCCTGCTGTCAAAATTCCGGTCTTCGGATCGAGCTGCATCTCGCGCATCGGCGAAACGCTGACGACAAGTCCATCGTCGTTCAGAGAAAATCCTTCAAACGAATGTCCTCCTGCTTTTACCGCGATCGGCCAGCTTTCTGCCTTTGCTCGTTCGATCGCTCGTTGAACGCCAATGTCAGCTATGCAACTTGCGATAATTTTTGGCTGGATTGAAACTCCGGCGTTGTAAAGCTCCCGTGCAGTTGCGAAATCCGGCATCTCCGGCGTGATGAACTTGACGCCTCCGATGTAATCGTCGGATATCGATTTTGGTACTGCGGGTCTTTCTCTCGCGATTATGCTCGAGACATCGGCAAGGACGGCCGTCGTTGCCCCAAGAGATGTTCGGAGAAACCAGCGGCGCGTGTGCATGAATAATCAAAGGATGAAGGAAAAATTGAGAATTAAGAAGTACGAAGAAAGCTTTAGGAAGGAAGCAAACGACCAACGCCGAAAGTGTTCGCGAGCGAGGCGCTGAACATCCAACTCCCAATGTCAGATATCAGATGTCTGAAGGTGGAACGGTCGGTGGAACGCGTTGTCCCCAACGCGTTGGCGGGGCCTAAGTCATCGAGTTAGGGACAAGCTGATCCCTTCTTGCCTCGCCTCGACTGAGCGAGGCGGCTACACCGCTCTTTTGGCGTTCGCTGCTGGGCAAGGTGGAACGCGTTGTCCCCAACGCGTTGGCGGGGGCCCAAGTCATCGAGTTAGGGACAAGCTGAACCCTTCTTCCCTTCTTCCCTTCTTCCCTTCTGCCCTTCTTCCTTCTTCCCTCGCCTCGACTGAGCGAGGCGGCTAC
>DATDFM010000024.1:0-39425 GCA_036522635.1 Candidatus Udaeobacter sp.
CCGTCGCCGCGGCGAGAATGAGAAGCACGACATTCGATTGCGTTATTTTGATGTTCATGTTTTGAATGTGTCCTTTTCAGCTTGAATCGAAAAGATTTTTCCGGTGTCACAGGGTTTTGACGTCCCTTTCATCGCAAGCACCATCAAAGAATTCAGCGGTTCAACGCACCACGCACAGCAGCGATGAATTTTTCGTCATCGAACGGTTTCATGAAAAATGCGATCGGTCCGATGGCCATTGCCGTGGCTCGCGCGGCCAAATCTTCGCGAGCGGTCATGACGATTACTTTTGTACGCGGCGAGACGGCACAGAGCCGCGCCAGAAGTTCCAAACCAGTTACATGATCCATCCAAATATCAGTCACAACGACCGGCACATGGTTTTTGCTGGCGTATTCCAGAAAGCCCTCGGCTTTATTGAAGGGACGAACTTTGAATCCTTCAGACGCCAGCAGATAATGTATCGATTTGAGCACAGAAGGATCGTCATCCACTACACAGACTTCGCGCGTTTCCGCCTCGCTCGATTCGGTCATGCCGCAGCCTTGGTTTTTTGAATTTCTCCTCGAGCAGCAGGCAGGCGAACCACCATGCGCGCGCCGCGATCAGGGAGATTCTCGCCGGTGATCGTGCCGCCGTGCGCCTCAATGATGGATCGAACAATGGCGAGACCCATGCCCATTCCTTTTTGTTTCGTGGAAAAGAAGTGATCGAACACTTTATCCGGGCGATCCGTTGGCAATCCCGTTCCGAAATCACGCACGCTGATTTCAGCGACATCGCCTCTGTCGGAGCGCGTGCTGATGATGATACGTCGTTCCGCCGCCGGAAATTCTTCCATCGCATCGAGTGCGTTAATGATCAGGTTCAGCAGCACTTGCTGAACCTGGACAAACGTTCCCTGCACTTGAGGGAGATGCGGATCCAGTTCGGTGGTGACGACGCTTTCGCGATTTAGTATGTCCGAGCTGACGAGGCGCACCGTGTCTGAAATAAGCGCGTTTAGATCCAATAGAGTGTGCACGCTTGTTTCTTTGCGAACCAGGCTTCGAATTCCACGAATGACTTCGCCGGCACGCTGGCTATCGGCGATCAAGGCTTGGAGCAATTCCTGCAGCAACACAGGATCGGTGTTTCCTTTCTCGAGGAAGCGACGAGCCGCGGAGGCATTGTTTGCGATTGCGGTGAGCGGTTGATTTAACTCATGTGCAAATGACGCCGTCATTTCACCCATCAAAGCCACACGGTTTCGATGGGCCATTTCCTCGCGCTGAACCTGCACCTGCAAAGCGGCCTGCTTTTGCGCGCTCACATCAAGCGTCACGCCGATTGTTTCCAAAAGATTCCCGTGTTCATCTCGCAAACAGCGGCCACGCATGATCACCCAACGCGTTTTTCCGTACGGCAGCAGAAGGCGATGCTCGCTCTCAAAGGCTCCATGCAGAGTGCACGAACGATCGTATTCCGCTTTGACCATGGCGCGTTCGTCGGGGTGAACCCGCGAAAGGAGCAGATCACAGGTCAAAGGCAATTTGGAGTCGAAACCGTAGATCCTCCGTCCCTTATCGCTCATCCAAGCATCTCCTTCGGGATACAAGACCCAGAAAGCAAGGTCAGCCGACTCAGCGGCCACGCTAATACGGGCATCACGCTCGCGCAGCACCTCCTGCTGCCGCTGACGATCAATCGCGATGCCAGCAATATGCGTGGCGATTTGCGTGAGCCGCGTTTCTTCGGGCTGTGGGCCACGCGTTTCCTGACGATACATGGCAAAGGAACCCAACACCTCGCCTTGAGGAGACATAATAGGAGTCGACCAGCAGGCGCGTAGTCCGCAAATCTTTGCCAGTTCCCGATAATCGGTCCAAAGCGGATCGGTCATGACGTCGGTCACAATCACTGGCTTGCGCGTGTACATGGCAGTGCCGCACGACCCGTTCCGTGGACCGATTGCCAGGCCGTCCACCGCTTTCATATAAACCTCGGGCAAATTCGGCGCTGCGCCGTGACGTACGTGCTTCCCATCCCGGTTCAAGAGGAGGATCGAACAACGCAACCCTTCTGCCTGTTCTTCCATAAGGAGAACAAGGCTTTTGAGCACGTCTAATAGCGGGGCGTCCGCAGCGATCATTTCCAAGACTCCGCTCTGTCCCACGCGGAAGAATTCTTCCTCTTTGATGCGAGTGATGTCGCGGCAAACGGCAACGCCGCCTAACAAGTCGCCGTCCGCGCTGCGCAGCGGGCGACCGGTGATTACCGTCCAAAGACCATGGGGTGCCTTTTCATGCCGGACGAACATCTCAACGTTGTCGACTTCCTCACCACGAATCGAGCGAATGATGGGCAACTGATCGTGCGGGAACGGGGTCACTTTGTCCGGGAGAAACAGTCCGTAATGCTGCGACCATTCGGCCGCCGGCATTTCCATTGCTCCTTTTCCGAACATGCGCTCCGCCGCCGGATTGAAGACGAGAAAGTTATTCTCCTTGTCTGCGACGACGACGGCATCGCCCATGTTCGACAAGATGGAGCGCAGGATTTCGTTGGTACGAGAGAGCTCGGCAGTGCGACGCGTTACTTTTTGTTCCAACTGGTCCCGACTTTCGCGCAATGCCTGCGCCAAGTCCCGTTGTTCGGTAATGTCGGTGTTGGTTCCAAACCAACGAGCAACTTTGCCCTCCGCATCGAAAATCGGAAGCGCACGGGAAAGAAACCATCTGTATTCACCGGTTTTGCTCCGTAAGGGGAAGGTGTCTTCCCATGGCTGGCCAGTTGCAAACGCCACCCTGATACTTTCAACCACGCGAGCGAGCTCATCCGGATGATGGACCTTCTGCCAACCCCATCCTTTCATCTCCTCCAGCGTGGTGCCGGTGTACTCGTACCAGCGGTCGTTGTACCAAAAAATGTAACCTTCTCCGTCGGCCATCCAGGCGAGCTGAGATATCGAGTTTGCCAGAGTCCGGAACTGCCGCTCTCTTGCCGCTGCCTCCGCGTGTGTGGCACGATGAAGCAAATCCAGTTGGCCCGCTACTGACGCAATCACGTTCAGCAAGCGCTCGTTTTGCGCACGGGATTCGCGCATGAAAAATTCGAGGACGGCGATGACACGCTGGCCCGAGAGAATCGGAATCCCAACGCCCGTCTTCAAACCTGCGATGCGGGCAGCCGCCGATCGGGGAAAATTAGGATCGTGGGTAACGTTTTCAAGCCAGGCTGGTCGTTTGGATTCCCACACACGTCCGGGAAGTCCAACGCCGCGTTCGAAGTGAGATGTCTCGGAGGCAGTCCTGAACGGTTTCAGCTCTCCATCGCCGCAATACCACACCGAAACCAATTCAAGAACAAGTCCTTCCGGATTTGGCACCCATGCGTGTCCCAGCACCCAACCGGTTTTTTCGCAAATATCGCGAAGCACAACTTCCAACGCGGACGACAGATCATCAGCGGTCGTCAATTCCGCTGTAATCGTTTGCAGCAAACTGAGCTGCTCTTCACTTTCCTGGCGTTTTTGCTCTGCGCCTTCGGATTTCTTAGCTTCTTTACGATCGCTGCTCATAATCGCAGGCAATTTTGGATTCCGAAAGATGTAACCGAACCTTAAGTAGTTTCTCCAATCTCCTGAAGCCGGGTATTGGACTTTAGGCCTATTAACCCCAAGTCAAAGCCGGTTCAATGAGCGCAACACCGCACCAGGATCGTTCCAGTCCGTCTCTGCGAGACCGCACGTTCGAAGCGTATCTATGATAGAAACCGCCAGCAACGCGCACTTCACTCCATCGACCCGAGACGTCGAAGAGATAAAAAGCAAACCGCTCCGAATCGATCCAGTGACAACCAAGTCCATCTCTCGGCAAGCTCAGCGAACGGGGCCCAATGAGGATTTGCCGAAAGGCGCTGATCTTTCGTCGAGTGAAGTAATGCCACACTGCATGCCGACTTCGAGCGCCGCGATAGCTGCGAAGTTATACAGGGAAACCGATAACTACGGAAGCGAAACCCAACACGCTTCTGTTGTTAACCAAGGGAGACGGAGACTACTTTTTCGCCGTTTGGGCCAGGGATTTCACACAACGAAAGCCGAGATGATTTGTCCCGGTATTTACTTCGCCTTTTCCGCGCGTGCCGACGATGTAACGCGAGCAATACTGTTCGTTGCAAAGAAACGAGCCGCCGCGATGGACTCTCTTCTTCTCGTTAGGCTCAGACGGATCAAGTGGCGAGTCCGGCCCCTGTGGGTTGCGCGTAACTCCGCCTTTGTCTGCCAGCGTCTGGTAGTAATCAGAACGATACCAATCACTGCACCATTCCCACACGTTTCCAGCCATGTCGTAGAGTCCATAGCCATTCGGCGGAAATGATTTCACAGGCGCGATGCCGGTGTGACCGTCTTCCCCTGCATCTTTCACCGGAAATGTTCCCTGCCAGGTGTTGGCCATCCATTTGCCGTTGGGACGAAATTCATCGCCCCAGACGTATGTCTTTCCTGATAAACCACCGCGGGCAGCGAATTCAAACTCCGCTTCAGTCGGCAAACGTTTGCCCGCCCATTTTGCGTACGCTTCCGCATCGGGATAGGCGATGTGCACTACAGGGTAATTTTCCTTGCCTTTGATGTCACTTTCCGGCCCGAACGGATGACGCCAGTTCGCGCCTTTCACGTAGCTCCACCATTGATAATGATCGTTAAGAGGAACTTCGTGATCGGTTGGCGCAAATACTACCGCGCCAGCCACAAGATTTTCTTCCGGTGCAGTTGGGAATTCTTCTTTTGTCGGCGTGCGTTCGGCAATTGTGATGTAATTCGTCGCCTTCACGAATTTCTCAAATTGTGCGTTTGTCACCGGAGTCGCATCCATCCAAAAACCGTCGACATAAACACGATGCACAGGCTGCGAGTCATTGGAAGACATGGGCATCGCATGACTTCCTTCGCCACCCATTGCCGCACCCATCGAAAATTCTCCACCGGGAATCCATACCATCGCTTCAGGCGCTTTGCCTGGCGACGACTTTTTATTCGAAACAGTTGGTTGGAACTGTCCTGACTCGGAGAATGCCGCGCCTTTCGCCACCATCAAGATGACGCAAAAAGCGAACGTTCGTCTAATTCTGATAAGGTGTTTCACCGTCCGTTATTCATTCAGGGCTCTTCGACGCCGGCGAAGTCATCATCGGTCGGCAGAATCGGTTCGCCGTTCATGTTTTTCTTAATGACTTTAAATTGATCGATCAGAAACAGTGGCTTCTCGCTTTGTTTTGCTAATTCGTTGAGCCGTTGCTGCAACGCTACCACTTTATCGGGATGTTGTGCAGCGAGATTGTTTTTTTCCGACGGATCTTCCGCAAGATTGAATAGCTCGACGTTAGAAGGCAGCAACGTGCGCCAGATGAGTTTCCAATCGCCTCGTCGCACCGCGCCGCGGAATGGCTCGACGTTGTAGATGAGTTCATTACGCGGTGACGGTTTAGCTTCTGCAATGGTGTCCCAGACATTGACGCCGTCGAGCGGTTTACATTTTGTGGTCGAAGCGCCCGCAAGAGCCGCCAGCGTCGGATAAATGTCCACGGCGTGAATTATTTCGACGACAGTGGCTGGTTTGATGTGACCGGGCCAATTGGCGAAAGCACATACACGCGTGCCGCCTTCATACAGGCTGCCTTTGCCATCGCGATAAGGACCGTTGTTACATGGAATTTTCACCTTTGACATGTCAGCCATCACCCCGGCGAACATGGCGTTACGGGTTCCGCCGTTGTCGCTGTGAAAAAGAATCAGCGTGTTATCACGCAAACCTTTCCGGTCCAGGACGTCGACGACGCGGCCGACCTCGTCATCCAGGCATGCGATCATGCCTGCGTAGATCCGTCGCGTGGGGTCTTCGATGTTTGTATAACGATCGATGTATTCCTTCGGCGCCTGATACGGCGTATGTGGAGCGTTGAAGGCGAGATACAGATAAAACGGTTTGTGCGAATCCTGCTCATTGATGTATTTGACTGCGTCATCTCCGAGAAGCTGAGTCGTGTAACCTTTCTCGCGAACCGGTTTGTTATTACGATACCAGTCGAGAACGCCATGCTCCTCGTGCGTAAAGTAATCAAGCTCGCCGATCATCGGGCCGTATTGGTAGTCAAAACCGCGTTGCTTGGGCCAATACTTCTTGTCAGCATGACCGAGATGCCACTTACCGATGATGGCAGTGTTGTAGCCTGCTTCCTTCAGAGACTGTGGTAAGAGCCACTCGGTGGTATCTAGTCCATACGCGGAGACAGACGGAATAACTGCGGTTTGCAAGCCGTAGCGAAAGGGGTAGCGGCCGGTCATCAGCGCGGCGCGCGTCGGCGTACACATTGGTTGTACGTAGAACTGGGTAAACTTCGCGCCTTCATTGGCGAGCTTGTCTAGATTTGGCGTCTTGATATTTGTCGCGCCGTTGAATCCGACATCCTTCCAGCCGAGATCGTCTGCAACGATGTGAACGATATTTGGTTGGCGTGTGGTACCATCGGCGCTCGCGGATTTGCTTGCCTCAGCATTCGCAGACGGGGCAGTCGGAAAAAAGGTCATTGCCGCCGTGCAAACCGCGATTGCCCTTATCGCTATTTCCATTTTTGTCTTCACAGCGCGGTCGGATTTACTCAAATGTTCGTGAGACGGCAAGGACCAACCCATGTTCATTCAGGAGAGACCTGATTTGGCGAATCACGTGCGAAAATGGGTTGCAAGCTCTGAGTGGCAGCTTTCAAAAGTAATAGACGACGGTTAGTTCGATCTCATATCTTTTTCCGCCACTGCCGAGCGGCTTCTCCAATGCAGTGCTGATCACAACAGGAATTTTGGAAAGCCGTTTCGCCACCCCAGCGGTTAAAGTGTGAATCCATCGATCACCATTATCGAAATCCAAGACGGTTCGATATTTTGCGCTTACCGACCAGCGGTGGGGGAGAATCAAAGTGGCCGGTACCGTCATTTCCAGAAAACTTTCCCGACGCCCATTATCTTCTTCGGCGATCGAGCGGTTGTAATCGGCATTGGCTGTCAGGCTAAACCATTTGGTAAAATCGTGCGCAATTCCCCAGCCCCACTTCAATCGCCAGACGTTCTCTGCAAATGACGAATCCGAAGCGGTATCTCCATGCAACTCAACTCCGCCACCGGTTCGCCACGTATCATTCAAACGAAACGCGGTACCGATCCCGATTTCCGCGTCGCCCGTACCTCCGGCATCACGGTGATCCGATTCCAAGGGAGTCCTTTGGTAGACCAGAGGCAACTTGAAACGTATGGCCCAATCCTGGCGATCACTAACGCGCCAGCCCCACAATCCAGTGAATGTCCAAGTCGCTCTTTGGCTACCGTCTTTGAATTCATCCCAGTCTGTCTCCAAGGACATGTACGTTGCGAGCAGGGTCGGATCGTTTAACTGTTTCAGTTCATCCGTCGCTGTTGGCGCTGGCGGCGGCTCAGACCTCGCCAGAGGACCGAATGCGAGTACCAGGATTGCGATGAGCAACGATCGCTGCGCCCCGTTGCGATGAATATCCTCAGCAGGCACGAGCTACAAAATCGACGAAAGCCACAGACACCTTGGTCTAGCCGTTCTCTCTGGAGAGATGAGCCAGCACGTTGAGCATCGGTTCGCTTGGGATTCGCACAACACCGGCGAATGGGCTGTCGAGTTCCAGGATGATGTACACGGCGCAGGCGACCGAGAACGCACCGGCGATCAGGGCCAGAGTGCTTGTCGGATTGGGTGGCGCCAGCAGACCGAAACCGAGAAAGATAACCACAAGCCACACGACCAGCGCGATCAACAACGGCTTCGACACTGACGAAACCGCCTGCGCTTGGATCAGAACTCGCAACTCCGCCAATTGAACCATGAGCGAGGCGGCCTCCGTCTTGAGACCGCGTTGCGCTTCGTCCTGCGGCGCGAGATGACTAATCGCGACATAAACAGCATCGCCCATTTCCTGATTAGGGGTTAACCGGGCTGGTGTCTCGCCGTTTGCAGGCCAGGTGCGCCGGACACCTTCCTCGATCGATTCCCGAAGTGCGCGACGTGCATCCGCCGTTTGTGGTCCGTAAAGCAAAAGTACCCGGTCAAGTAAAGCGACCTTGGCGGCCATTTGCATCACTTCGCTTCGTGTGGTGTCGAAGGAATTCTTGGCGAAGCTAACAAGAAGACCGAGAAGTATCGCTGTCATCGTAGCGACGAGTCCAAGTGCGAGCTTTATGGCATCTCTTGATTCTTCGCTGAGATGCTCCGCGGGAAGTCGTCGTCGCAATCGCGCCGCGACCAGGATCACGCCGGCGAGGATTACGAACAAAACGGTAGCAGCACCACCGATAATCATTCCGGCATTTCGCATGAGCATTTCACAATCTTGGGTCTAAGAGCTGAGCCCGGAAATAAATGTTGGTTCGAACTTACGGCCAACCGCGATTGTGCGGCAATTCAGGTTAGATTCTTACAGGCTTGTCCTTTTGTGCAATGCGATGGCCGCTGAAAACAAAGATTTCATGGAATTACTGTGCAGTTAACGAGTTTGCGTGATGCTTCAGGTCGCCCCCTGATGTCAACCCTTTTCGATATGAGGCAAGTCGAACCAGCCGATACTAGGCAGCCGACTCGGAGCGTACTTCGCGATTATTGTCCCGTAGGGCAGCAGTCGGCAAATCGGAGTCAAGAAAACCGAGCGCATGGGGCACCTTGAGAACGCGCACCCCGGCTTTGCGTTGTTGCTCGACGATTTGATCGCGCAACGTTTGCATTCGCGTCCAATGCACTTTCGGACGGAAATGATGTTCCGCGTGATACCCGTTGTAGAACCACGTCCAGTTATAGAGTCTGCCATAGGTGCTCACGCCCCAGGCAATCGGCTCTTCTGGATTGCCGCCGTAGTGCCGGTAATAACCGTTCAAATACGAGAGGCAATGGCCGAAATACCAAAACGGAAGAAGGAAACAAATGTAATGCCAGTTCAGGATCCCAAGCACAACGAACGTCGTTACAAAGCACACCAGTTCGAACACTCCCCAAAACGCCTCACGCGGATTCTTACGTTTAAGTTCCTTGAAAACCGTCTTGGGATCCTCGCGAAAGAAACTGATAAAGGTGTATTTCAATGGGTGCTCCGCTTCCCCCTCATGGCCATGCTTGTAAATGGAAATCCAATCAATGGTATCGCCTTCTTCATTAGGCCGGTCGGCGTTGCCCTTATGATGTTGCATGTGAATGCACTCGTAAAAAACCTGGCCGAAGGCGACCGTGATCGATTCCATGATGCTGAATAAGCGGTTCAACAACGGCGAACGAAAATAGGGATTGTGAATGAAATTGTGGGAGATGCCGTTGATGTTCCAGGAAATGCTGACGGAATAAATGAAACCGAGAATCAGCATGACCCAAAGGGGCACGCGCGGGAAAAGGTAGAACATGCCGAAAAAGTAAATGCAGTGCAGAACAGCTGCCGCGACAGGAATAATGTCCCAGCGTGTGTGCGCAAAAATTTTGGAATTTGTCTTCGGCCGATCGATCGGAACGAAGTCAGTAGAAGTTGGCATTCGTTCAGGTCCCGTCTTCGAATACACACTTTTTCCATATAAATCCAGTAGAAAGTGTTCGCTGTTCGCCGAAAACCGCTCCAGCCAGATCACATTGCCGAGAAAGCGAACCGAACCGCGGTGAGAAATTCCTCGTCATCGAATGGCTTGGTGAAAAAAGCGGACGCGCCGGCTTTGAGAGAGGTGCAACGCACGAGCGGATCGTCTTTTCCGGTAAACATGATTACGCGTGTCGTCGGCGAAAGTTCCCGTAGCCGCGATTGAACCTCCAGCCCGTTCATGAGCGGCATCCAAACATCGATGATGGCGACTGTAGGTCGATGGACCTTCACGTAGCTCAAAAAGGCATCAGGATCGCTGAACTGTTCGGGGTGCCAGCCTGCCGACATGAGAAGCCGGTTGAGGCCCTTCAACACGGAAGGATCGTCATCCAGAAGACAGATCACATTGGTGCGTGGAGCATGCAAAACAAGTGAACATTACCCTGCCGTGCGAGCCAGCCATATTAGACCTTGGTCTCACGTCATGTCGCCGGCGCAACGTGGGCTGTTTCAACCAAACGGACCAGCTCAGCCACGGAAGTAAGGCCGAGTTTCTTCATCACCCGACCGCGGTGAACTTTGATCGTCTTTTCCGCAGTGCCTAGCTCGCCAGCGATCTGTTTGTTTAACTTACCTGTTATGACGAGCTGCATCACTTCGAACTCGCGCGGCGTTAACAAATCCAACAAACGGCGGGCTTCAGTCTTGTCTGCGCCGCGGCGTCGTTGCTCCGCGGCACGGGCCAGAGCACGTTCCACACATTCCAGCAGTTCGCTGGCTCGAAACGGCTTTGGGAGAAAATCAATCGCGCCTGCTTTCATCGCCTGTGCACACATCGAGATGTTGCCGTGGCCGGTGATAAAGACCAATTGTTCTTCCCGCCGCCGCTGAATCAACAG
The DNA here is from genome assembly GCA_036522635.1 of Candidatus Udaeobacter sp. GTDB lineage: Bacteria > Verrucomicrobiota > Verrucomicrobiia > Chthoniobacterales > UBA10450 > Udaeobacter. Next base: position 10,512 of record DATDFM010000024.1, read on the forward strand.
CGCTTGTAAATCCATTCCGTTTATTCCTGGCATACGGACATCCACGATCACGCAGGCAGGGCCGTGGTGTTGGTCGCGCGCGAGAAAATCAGATGCGGAATCAAACGCCTCGTTGTTGTAGCCAGCCGAGCGCAATAATCGCGACACACCTCTGCGGACCGATGAGTCGTCATCGATCAAAAAGACCAGACTATTCGCCGGACTCATACCGGAGAGTTGCCGTTAGTGGGAAGAACAAATTCAAATAGAGCCCCACCATCCCTGGCATTTTCAGCTGTGATCGTGCCGCCGTGCGCTTCAACGATGGAACGAACAATGGCTAATCCCATGCCGAGCCCTTCACTTTTGGTACTGAAAAATGGATCGAACAGCCGGTCCTGCATTCCCTCCGAAATACCGATGCCATGATCGCGCACGCTGGTGCGAACTGTGCCGTCTCCATTCGATTGTGTGGCGATGAAGACTTTGCGCCTGGAAGGCGGTATATCTCGCATTGCGTCAAACGCGTTGATCATAAGATTCAGCAACACCTGTTGAAGTTGCACCGGGTCGCCGTTGATGGCCTGCGAATTCGGATCTAATGACGTTTCCACTGCGCACGAACGCAGCACGGCAGTCGGAGATGCCATGCGGGCTGCGTCCATCACAACTTCATTGAGATGCACCGAACGACGCGCCATTTGTTCTTTCTTGAGCATACCGCGAATGCCGCGAACGACATCACTGGCGCGACGACCATCAGCTATGATGTCACCGAGGAGTTCGCGAATTTCGCGGTGATCAATATCCCCGCGATCTATAAAACGCTGACCAGCCGCGGCGTTACTGAGAATTCCAGCCAGCGGTTGATTCAATTCGTGGGCGATTGATGCAGACATTTCGCCCATTAACGCCACCCGGCTCAGATGGGATAACTCTGCGCGATCGCGCTCCGCTTCGAGTTCCGCCTCTTTACGCGCCGTGATATCGATGCTGATCCCCAGAACCCGTACAGGTTTTTCGGTCTCGTCAAAGTGAACGCTGCCCCGCGTCGACATCCAACGCACGATTCCGTCGGGAAGAATCAATCGATACTCGGAATCAAAACCTTCACCGCTGCGAATTGCCTTGTCGACGATATTTCGCACCCGATCGCGATCATCGGGATGCAGCCTGCCCATAAAATCATTCCACGCGATTTTGCCGGAAGCCGGCCAACCGACAAGCGCCCGTCGTGCGTTGGTGGCCCAGACTTCGTCCCGGATGAGGTCCCATTCCCAAATACCGAGATTAACCGCCTCTGCAGCCATACGCATGCGTTCTTCACTTTCCCGCAACGCCTGGTCTTTGTTTACTAATTCAGTGACATCGAGACACGAACCGATGTACCCGGCAAATCTTCCTTGTGGGTCATGGCGTGGCACTCCCTGATCCGATATCCAGCGATACTCACCATCATTACGCCGCAGGCGATATTGCATGACGAATGGCTGCCGCGCATCAAACGCGCTGGTGTAAATCTGAAGACATCTTTCCAAGTCGCCTTGATGCACGCCTTGAGCCCAGCCGTTTCCAAGCTCCTGCTCCATGCTACGGCCAGTAAAATCCAGCCATGGCTTGTTAAAGAAAGTGCAGAGCTTGTCCACGCCCGCCATCCAGATGAGAACCGGGGCCGCATCGGCGACGATTTGAAAACGCGATTCGCTCTCGCGCAAGTCGTTCTCTCCTCTCAAGCGCTCCTCGATCAACGCCGCCAGAAACAACAGCGGAATCCCTACACCAATCAAGAAAATTTCAATTGAAAGGGCGCTTTGTTCAGCTGTTTCACGCGAGAATGGCCCATGTCCGTGAGATGCACTCCAGATCGCCAGGAAACCGACAATCGAAATCGCAGTGCTTGCTCCCAAAACGCCAAATCGTACTGCCGCCCAAAGCAGAAATGGCAGAGGAAGAAAAAGCAGAGCTAGATCGGCTCCCGCGTTTAATTCATAGAGGACAACATAACTAACCGCCGACAAACCGAGAAAGAGGACGCATGCCTCCAAATAAAGCAATCGTGATGCTGTTCTAAGAGGCTGAAATCCATTCGTAACCCAGGTTACGATCAAGGGCACAATAATTAACGCCGAGACAGCGTTGGAAGATAACCGTATTCGGATCAGCTCCCAGTATCCGTCCTGCCCCCAGTGATTCCACACCACGAATGCGGCGTCTAAAAACGATGAGACAAACGGCCCGATAAACACTATGCAAAGGCAAAAAATGCCCACCTTTCGGAGACTGGTGAAACGAATACGTCCACCCACCAGGAACCGCATCAAGCCGGCGCCGATTACGGCTTCGCAAGAGTTGCTGATGAACCAGCATACAACCATCAGAGGTGGCACCTGACTCTGCAATTGCGCCGCCAAATGCGCCGGAAGTGCAGCGATCACCACAACCCACCAACTGCGTGGTGGAGTCAATAAAAGCGCTGCGACCAGGACAGAATTTGGAGGCCACAGAACGGAGACCGGATGAGGTTTAAACGTGAGCGCAAACCCGATTTTGCAACCCAGATAGTAGCCGGCGAACACCCACAATCCGACGATTAGAAGGTGCCGATCCAAAACCGCGGCGCGAATATTGTCGTTCCGCGTTGCTGGTCGAATATCCGAAGCTTCAACAGAAACCGAAGCGTTCTTCATCTTCAGCGAACCTCATGTTTCAGAAAGGCTGAATCTGGGGGAACGCTTTGTGGAGAAGGAAAAGACAATTAGCGGGAAAATCGCGCGCACAATCAATCCCGATATGAAGATGGTCGTCCCGGAGTAAACCGCATCGCTGCACGCGTCCGCATACGAAAGCTTTTCCACGGTAACCCGGATTATACGATGGCCTGGCGCGAAGCAGGAAACTTTATTTTTTTGCGGCTGATCCTGGTTTTGCCGCGGCTAGTGCCTCACGAAGTGCCAGGGAGGGGACTCGAACCCCTATGGATTTCTCCACCAGATCCTAAGTCTGGCGCGTCTGCCAATTTCGCCACCCTGGCAAATTGCAACGCTGACGAACGTCGATGTGGTGGCCGGTTCGGGCAAATTGCGCTTGTAAATTTACTGCGGTTCCTGCGACAAATCGGACGATGCCAGCACAAGAAGTGACTCGGCCAGTTTTCCTGCCGATCATTATCGGCACGCCACGACAAGGCCGGCTGACCGAACCTGCGGCAAATTTCGTTTTCGGTGAAGTATCGACGCGCAGCGACATTAAAACGGAATTGATCGACATCCGGAAAATTCCCATTCGCGTGGATGACGCCGGCGAGGCGTTAAAAGACCCGCAGTTTTGCGCTACAGTCCAGCGGTCCGACGGTCTCATCATCGTAGCGCCGGAATACAATCACAGTTTTCCAGGTCTACTGAAGCATGTGCTGGATACAAACCTGACCGAATACGTCCACAAAGCCGTTGGTGTTTGTGGCGTATCGGCCGGTCCGTTTGGCGGTGTGCGGATGATCCAGAGTTTGCTCCCGGTACTCCGTGAGCTCGGTCTGGTCACGATTTTCTGGGATGTCTATTTTGGCAATGCAGGACAGCTTTTTGATGAGACCGGCAAAATCACCGATCCGGCTTACAGCCGCCGCATAGACAAATTCCTGAACGAGCTCGTTTGGATGGCGCGCGTGCTTCGATACGGGCGCGAGAACATCCCGGCGCAGTAATTTTTTAGCGGCTCACTGAGCTGTTTAAGAAGCACCAGACGACGGCGACGGCGCGCCTGCCGCTGGTTGTGCCTCAGCCGTTACCGCCGCCGCTGCCTTCGCTGCTGCGGCTTTTGCAGCTGCTTCAGCTGCAGCTTTCTTCTTCGCCTCAGCGGCAGCGGCCGCATCTGTGAGACCTTTATCGACGGTCGCCGCTTCGAGCGGATGAATTTTGTGATAGTACCCGTTTGATTTTGAAAGTTGTTCTTTGCGTAAGAGCAGATGATCGAACCGCTCGCGCTGACTCAGCTCGAATTCTTTGTCCATCTTGATCGCTTCGAATGGACAGACCTCGACGCAAATCTGGCAACTCATGCAGACCGAGATGTCGATGTCGAAAACCTTCGGATAGAACTGCGGTTTGCCCATGTAATCGGGCTTCCTGTCTTCGCTCTTGACGATGTAAATGCACTGCGGCGGACATTCTTTCTCGCAGATCTTGCACGCGACACAGCGCAATCCCGCGTGCGAATCGTTGCCGTCGTAAATCAGGAACGGGAAATTTCGGTAATTCTCCGGGAGCGGAATCCGCTCCTCCGGGTATTGCACTGTAGTCAGTCGTTCCTTCTCGAAATAACTTCCGACAAAGTTCCGGGCCGTGACGGCCATTCCCTTGAGTATGCCTGTGCCAATCATCGGTCCACTTCTCCCATTACGATATCGATGCTGCCAAGGATTACCATTACATCAGCGACTGTGTGACCCAGACACAGGTCCTCAAGCAGCGTGAGATTAATGAAACTCGGCGGACGAACGCGGTAACGATACGGATTCGGAGAGCCGTCGCTGATCAAATAAAATCCCAGCTCACCTTTCGGCCCTTCGATTCGCCCATACGCTTCGCCAATTGGCGGGCGAAATGCGCGCACTTTTATTTTTGGATTCACAATGGGGCCGGGTGCGATTTGCGCGAATGCCTGCTTCAGGATCTCTATGCTTTCGCGCATCTCTAACGCTCGCATCATCAGACGATCGTACGTGTCGCCGTGTTCCCCGAGCGGGATCCTGAATTTGAAGCGCGGATAAAACCCGTAGCCGTCTACTTTGCGGATGTCGTAATTTACACCGCATGCGCGCAACATCGGACCTGTAATGCCGGCGTTGATCGCCAGTTCAGCGGACATTTTGCCGACATTCTGGGTACGACCAATGACGATCTCATTCCCGAGAATGAGTTCCTCGAACTCGTCGAGAAACTTCGGGAAACGTTCCACAATCTGTTTCGCCTGGGCGAGCCATTCCTGGCTCGCATCAACGCGGCAGCCGCCGAAACGCATGTAATCGCACATCATTCGCGAACCGGCTAACGACTCGAACAGGTCGAGAATTTTTTCGCGTTCACGGAACGCATACATCAATGGCGTGCCCCACGCGCCCATGTCGCTGAGCAAAAAACCGAGCAGCGAGGCGTGATTCTGCAATCGCGTCAGCTCGGCCAGAATGATGCGCAGATACTCGGCGCGTTCGGGAACTTCAATTCCGGCGAGTTTCTCGACGCTGAGCGCGTACGCCCAGTTGTTAGTCATCGAACAAAAATAATCGAGCCGATCGGTGTACGGCATCGACCCGAGGTAACTGGTGTTCTCGCCGATTTTTTCGTGATTTCGATGCAGGTAACCGAAGACCGGCTTGAGTTTACGAACGATCTCGCCCTCGAGCGCCACATTCATCCGAAAAACGCCGTGCGTGGATGGATGCTGCGGCCCCATCGAAACTTCGAGCAATTCACCATCCAGCCGCAAGCCCATGCTCAGCGGCGGTCGCTCCATTGCTTCGATTGTTTCAATAACGGCGCTCATTTTTGATTGCCATCCCGAATCGCGAAGACGACGAAGGATCTGTGGATTGCGCGTGTAATTTCGCACTCTGAAACAGCCGGAGATTTCGCTTTGCTCAACATGACAGGTCAGGATGGTTTTAATTCCTCCTCGACCGGCCTCGCAGGATAATGCTGCTTCGCCTTCTCCAGCACTTCATCGTGCGGCGTCGGTTCCCATTCATAATCGTCCGGCTCACGATAATCTTTGCGCATCGGATAATTTTCGAATTCATCCCACATCAAAATCCGGCGTAAATCGGGATGGCCCTCAAAGCGAATGCCGTAAAGATCGAAAATCTCACGTTCCTGAAATTCGGCACTACGCCAGATTGGCGTAAGCGATGTTAAGTGATTGCCGTCAGCGCGGTCGTTTGTGCGCAGGCGAATGATTACCGGACCATGTTTATGGGTCATCGAGTAAAGGTGATAAACCGCCTCGAGATAACCTGGAATTTTCTCTTCGGTGGTCTCTACGATCTCCTTTTCCTGACCATCGACCACCTTCTTTATCTTCGTTGTCTTCTTCACCACGCGATCGAGCCAATCGACGCCGGTGACGTTGGAGCAAAAATCAAGGCACAGCGCAGGATCGACACGCAAAAATCTCGCGACCGCAACCGCGTGTTCGTTGTCGATCAGCAGCGAGTACTGTTGCGACGGGCTGCCGTTTTGCACAATCTCGATCTTCGCGCCGGGCACTGCGGCTTCGATCCGGGATTTGATTTGGTCTAACGAATCCACAAAGTGCTAACTTTTCCTCTCGATCGCCGGCGGCCGAAAGACATCGCGATTTGCCGACGGTTCCAGGTCGTGTTTGCCAAATCGCGGGACCGGGAACTCGCTGGGTTGGTCTGGCTTGAGGAACTCGGCCTTATTTGCGCCTGTCAGCTTCTGTTCATCGATCTTGCGCTGTAGTTCCATGAACGCGTGAAGCAGGGCTTCCGGCCTGGGAGGACAGCCCGGAATGTAAACATCGACCGGAATATATCGGTCGATGCCTTTAAGCACATTGTAACCCTGCTTGAACGGTCCACCTGAAATCGCGCATGCACCCATGGCGATCACGTACTTCGGATCAGCCATCTGGTTGTAAAGCCGCACGATTTGCGGGGCCATTTTTTTTGTGACCGTCCCCGCCACGATCATCAAATCCGCCTGGCGCGGCGATGGCCGAAAAACTTCACCGCCGAAGCGCGCTATGTCGTACCGCGATGCCGCAGTGGCAATCATTTCAATGGCGCAACAGGCCAGGCCGAACTGCAGTGGCCAGATCGAGTTCTTTCGTCCCCAGTTGTACAAATCCTGCATTGAAGTCACCCAGACTCCCTGCCTTTGCAGTTCCGTGCGTAACTGTTCGTCTATTTGGCTCATGGATTCGCGGGAAGTTACAAGCGTTACAACAATGTAACTCTTTTAGCTTTTTTAACCACCACGCCAGCGGTTGAGCGCGCTAATGCTGCCACTGTAAACATCCCTTGCCCCACGCCCACACAAGTCCTTCGATAAGCAGCAAAAGAAAAACGAGGATCGCAATAAAGGCTCCCACCGGCAAACCGGTGAATGCGACCGCAAACGGCACCAGAAACACCGCCTCAACGTCGAAGATTAAGAAGAGTATAGCGTAGAGATAGTACTGTGCGTGGAACTGAATCTGCGCGTCGCCGATCGATTCGATACCGCATTCGTAGGTGGAAATCTTGTCAGGACCGGGCTTTGGCGGTTGGAAAAATCGCCGCCACAGCCACGCCAGCGCCAACGGCACAAGCGGGAACACCAGCGCCACGCCAATGAAAATGACGATGAACGAATACGGATGCGGATTCATGGGTGTGATGTCGAGCTTCGCTCGGAATGACCGATTAACCAGAGATTCTTCGCTTCACTCACAATGACAATCTCTATTTTGGCAGCAAAGATTCGAATTAGCTCGGAAGAGATCATCCCCAGCTTATAATCGCGGCGTGACGAAAATAGCGCGAACATCTCGTAGCTTCTCTGAGGCCGAAAAAGCGGATCGCGATTTTTACAAAAAACTGACTGGCAACGAACGTTTGGAATCCTGGTGGAGCTCCTCAGTGATGGCTCTGAGCAAAGACTGGAGAGAGTTTCTCGAATTATTAAATTCCCGCGGCGTTGATTACGTCATCGTCGGCCCGCAGAGCCTCGCGTTCCACGGGCGTCACGTCACACTGGCGATTTGAAGATCCCCGTCCGGCCTACTCCAGACAATGCCCGGGCAATTCTCGCCCTTCTGAAAAAGTTCGGCTTTGAGCAGTCCGATTTCGAAGAAATTGATTTTCTGCAGCCAGAACAAATCATTCAACTCGGACGACCGCCAAGCCGGATCGACCTGCTGACAAGCATCACCGGAGTGTCTACAACTGAAGCGTTTGACAGCAAATCTCCGCAATCCTCGACGGCATCCCGGTTTTCATCCTCGGCAGAGACGCATTGATTCGGAACAAGCGAGCAGTAGCCCGTCCACAGGATCTCGCGGATCTTTCCCAACTAGAGGCTTAATATTTCGGCGCGTCCTCGTGGGGCGACGTTGCCGCGCTGGATGGGGTCTCGCGACGAGATCAGGCAGCATCGGCTATCACCGCACGAACTCCGCAACAACCAGTTTTAGCTCTCGCCTGATTTTCGGCCGAACCAACGCCGCTTTTTCGGCTTCGGTTCTTCGGTCGGTGCGGAGCTGGGTTCCTCTTCTTTTGAAGCCGGAGCTTCTGCCTTTGGCTCTTCTTCTCGCGTGGGCTGCTCGGCTTCAGGAGTCGGCTGTGCTTTCGCCTCTGGTTCTTTACGTTTCGCTTTCTTTTCTTTCTTCGGCTTTTCCTCCACGACGTGCTCAACGTCCACCCATTCGATAAAGGCCATGCGCGCAGAATCGCTTTTACGCGCGCCGAGTTTGACGATTCGCGTGTAACCGCCGTTTCGTTCGGCGGAACGTTGCGCGATGTCGTCGAACAATTTCTTGACCGCGTTTTTTTGCCGCAAAACCGCCAGCGCCCTGCGACGCGCGTGAATTGAGCCGTTCTTGCCGAGTGTCACCATCCGTTCGGCAAGGGGACGAACCGCTTTGGCTTTGGCAAGCGTCGTCTTGATTCGTTGATGTTCGATTAAGGCGCAGACCTGATTGGCGAGTAACGCCCGGCGGTGGTCAGCAGTACGCCCCAGCTTGATGGTCTTCTTTTGATGTCTCATACGCGGCGAAACGCGATCTTCGCACAGACGTTTACTGTTGGCCAGCAGCCGGTGCGGCCGCCGCCGCAGCGCCATCAACGCTAATCGGTAAGTCGATCAAGCCGGGCTCGAACTTCATCCCCAAGCTCAACCCAAGTTGCTGCAACTTATCCTTGATCTCATTAAGCGATTTCTTACCGAAGTTGCGATACTTCAGCATTTCAGCCTCAGTCTTCTGGGCAAGTTGCCCAACCGTTGTGATGTTCGCATTGTTCAAGCAGTTCGCCGCACGCACACTCAGCTCGATCTCATTCACACTCATGTTGAGGAGCTTCTTCAGCTTGATATTCTCTTCGCTCACGCCCGCTGGCGTCTGATCAAATTCGATCACTTCTTCGTTGTAATGGACGAACACATCCAAGTGATGGCGCAGAATCGCGGAAGCCTGAAGCAGCGCGTCATCCGGCGTCAACCGTCCGTCGGTCCATACCTCCAGAATGAGTTTGTCATAATCAGTGCGCTGACCGACTCGAGTGTTTTCCACCGCATACTTCACACGCGTGACCGGTGAAAAAATGGAGTCGATGGGAATAAGGCCGATCGGCTGATCCGGACGCTTGTTCTCTTCGCCGGTGGCAAATCCACGGCCGACGCGCACTTCGAGTTCTGCGTCGAATTTGTGTTTTTTATCCAGAGTGGCGATGAGCTGTTTGGGGTTGAGCACTTCAAAACCTTGAATGGTCTGGATGTCGCCGGCAGTGACTTCGCCTTCCTTATTAATGTTAAGGGACAGTTTTTTCGGCTCGTGGTCCTGACCGTCCAATTTGAACTTCACTTTCTTGAGATTCAGAACGATGTCGGTCACGTCCTCAACGACGCCGGGTAAGGTGGCGAACTCGTGCTGCGCACCGGCGATTTTTACCGCAGTGATGGCTGCGCCTTCCAGCGACGAAAGCAGGACGCGCCGGAGTGAATTCCCGACGGTATGACCGTAGCCGGCCTCAAACGGCTCGGCCGTGAATTTTGCGTAAGTGTCTGTGGCCGTGCTCTCCTCTTTTGTGAGAGTCTTCGGCATTTCAAAACGACCGTAACGGATAGGCATATTATTATTTCAGATTGCCGATTGCCGATTTGCGATTTTGTGGCGAGGAAGCGCGTTAGCGATTCTCTAACAATCGAAAATCTACAATCTCAAATCTGCAGTTCCTGCGCCGGGTTTCCCCTGGCGAGCGCGATCTCACATCCAGCGATGGAGACCCAGGGACCAACGGCGTAATTTCAAAAACTCGCTGCGAGCTTGGAATAAAGACCAAATCCGCCTTTTTGCAACCCTCGTTTCGAGGGTAGGGCGCGATCGCCGGGCGCGCCGAATCCCACGAGCGGACCGCCCGGGCGGGCCGTCCCTACCTTCAGCTCTCGATCACGTCATCGGACAATTCATTGGTGTCTTCAGACGTCTTAGGAAAATGCCTCGCCAGTACGGTCCCGATCTCCTTGACTCCCTGGACTAGCGCATCACTGAAGTTTTCATTCTGAAAATGCGTTCGCATTCCGTCCACGACGCCTTGCCAGAATTCATCGCCGCATTTCTCATGAATCGCTTTGTCGCCAACAACGGCAAATTTATGAACACGCGGTGCGACAAAAATCAGCACCGCATTGCGCTCGCGCGTCTTATGCATGCCGAGTCTATGGAATTTTTTCCGCGCTGCTACGAAAGAATCGCTGTTCAACTTGCCGCGCTGGATTAAAACGCGAATTTCACCGGAAGTTTTCGCTTCGGCTTCCCGAATCGCTTGAATAATGCGGTCGTGCTCGAGCTTGCTGAGAAATTCTCGTGTTCGCATCTGGTTACCAACTCGATCCCGCCCCACCGCCACCGAAACCTCCGCCGCCACCGCTGAATCCACTGAATCCTCCGCCACCGCTGTCACTCGACGACCAGCCGCCTCCGCCGCCGCTCGGGATAAACACAGGGCCACCTCCGCGGGATGAATATCCATAACCGCTCATTTTTCGGAACAGGCGCGAAAGGAGCATGAGCACAATGATAAAGACGATGAAGGGCAAAATATTGGAGAGCACGCCGATGCCGCCGTGGCTTTCAGCCACAGTTTTTCCTGATCCCTTGTACTCGCCCCGGATCGCTTTAAAGATCAGATCTATTCCTGTCGCCAGCCCAGCCTCATAATTGCCAGCGCGAAATAGTGGCTTGATGTGCCGTTCAGTGATGTCAAATGTGGTCGCGTCCGGCAGCGCGCCTTCCAAACCGTAGCCGACTTGTATAAACATTTTGCGATCCTGGATGAATACAAAGAGAACCACACCGTTACGCCGGTCCTTTTGACCGACGCCCCACGCCTGTGCCACGCGTTGTGTGTAATCAGCGATATCCGAGTCGCTCTGCATTTTCGGAAAGACTGCGACCACCACCTGGTTGGAAGTGTCCCGCTCGAATTGAGCCAGCTGCTCGTTGAAGCGAGATGCCGCTTCTTTCGAAACGACACCGGCGTAATCATTGAAGTACGCGGTGGGTTTTGGCGGAATTACTTGCGCGGCATTCGCCGCGTTCGTGTACAAAAATACAAGCGCGGCAAGAAGGTGGATCGCGTTTTCCGAACGCGATGATATTCCCAGGCGGCTTTGCCGCAATCGGTTTGGCATCGTCTTCGGAGAAGCCGATCCACCAAAGATCAAGTTCACATTATGGCGTCGCGGCAGGCGCCGGAGCGGGCGACGTAAAATTGAACTGCACCGCCGGCGGCTTCTCGGCGCCCGGTTGCGCATTGAAGAACGGCTTCGGCGGAAAACCGAGCATACCAGCGAACAAATTCGTCGGGAAACTGCGCACCGCCACGTTGTAATCCTGCACCGTCTTGTTGAAGTTGCCGCGCTCGACAGAAATTCGGTTCTCAGTTCCTTCCAGTTGCGCCTGCAGACTCAGAAAGTTCTGGTTCGCTTTCAATTCTGGATAGCGCTCCGAAACGAGAAGCAAACGCGATAGAGCGTTGCTCAACTGACCCTGTGCAGCTTGAAATTGCTGGAGTTGTGCCGCATCGGTCGGCGCTTTATTTGGATCGAGTTGCATTTGCACGCGACCGACGCTGGCGCGGGCGTTGGTCACTTCAACGAGCGTTGATTTCTCAAAATTCGCCGCACCCGATACCGTGTTCACGAGGTTCGGGATTAGATCGGCGCGCCGCTGATAAACATTTTGCACTTGGGCCCAACTTTGGTCTACAGCCTGTTGCAACCGGACTAGACGATTGTAGCTGCCTGCGATTGCAATTGCCGCAACTATCACGACGAAAAGCAGGATGGCTATGAGTACGCCGCAACCGAGCGCGAATTTGTTCATAACGTTATGGTTAACGGCTGAGCGATCATTTGTCCAAGACCGGAGTAATTTGCGACGCAACGACCTTCCATTGATCGCCCTGCTTCACAAATGTGTCCGTCCAAACGATTTTTCCGCCGAGAAGATCCCGGTCTCCTTTCTGTGCTTTGATCATGCCCTCCCCGACGACGATGCCGGTGTTGCCATAAAGACGAACCTGCAGATTCTGAATCTTGAATTCGGAAAAATGGATGTCAGTCATGCTTTGCAGATCGGCTTGCTTGTTCACGATGCTGCCGTCCGGCCACACGATCGTGCAATCTTCGGCCTCAAGCCGTCGCGTATATGAAGGATCGCCCTTGATGCGCGCTTCCGCCCATTCGTGCTGAATTCTCTTGAGCGCCTGCTCCTGCTCCGGATGATCCTCCATGATGCTTTGACCGTTTGCCAGACCAGCGAGCAAGTCAATCCTGCGTATTCAGTCCTTTCGCCCAAGAACCAGCCGAAGAAATTGTCCATCTGAAAAATTTCCGCCGGATCCCTGCCGGACAATGACTGCTTTCAACGAGGGAATAATAAACAGCCGCTGGTAATGCGATCCTAACGCCACCACCATGTCCGCAGGCGCATCCTTGCAGATGCAAACGCCGGACCAGTGCGCGTTTTCCCACGGCAAATCGAGCCTCCGTTCCATATCGGCCTCCCGTCCACTCGATGCCTGGTCGTTCAACCAGAAGGTAAGTCCGTAGGCGGGATTTATCTGCGAACCAACAAAGGCTTCTCGCAGCGCACTCGATGGGACAATTTGGCGGCGATGGTAGTTGCCGTTTCCAATTACAAGCTCGCCCAGTCGTGCCCACTCGCGCGCTGTCAATTCAAAGCCGGTCGCAGGCAGCGGATTGCCGCGTGCATCTTTTTTGTATTTGAGATCGCGCAGTCCGAGCGGGTTTGCCACGTGCACTTCGAAGTAGTTGATCACGCTGCGGCCACCCAATTTCCGGCGCAGCAGTTCGGAAAAAATCTGGAGGTGACTTGGACCATAAATGAACGCCGAACCAGGTTCAGCCACACTGGGTAAAGCAATCGCCATAGCGTTCCGATCACGAATTGAAAGTCTCTGAAGGTGCGACGCGCCCTCAATCCCGTCGGTTTGGCTGAGTAATTGCCGGATTGTGATCTGAGATTTCCGCTGATTGTTCTTCCACTCGGTGATGGTGTTCGAGACCGGATCCTCGAGTCTAAACAATCCTTCTTGCACCGCGGCCAGCGCTGCAATTCCCCAAAAGCTTTTTGTCCCACTGAAAATCGGCCATCGTCCGCTCACTGAGCCACCGTTTGCATAATGCTCAAAAATGGTCCGCCCATTTTGCATTACCAGGACTGCACTGCCGCGTCTGCTCTCGGAATATTTCGCAGCCCGCGCGCAATCAGAGGGTTTAATTTCGGCGAAGGCGGAATTCGATATGAGAACGAGGGCGAGAGTGAATCCGCTGTAGCCGCTTCGCTGTGCGAAGCGCAACGATGAGGAGCGATTCATACGCAGATCACACCGCCCACTGGGCGACGGCTACACACTCGTTGTAGCCGGGGGCGGCGACCCCGGCTGCCCTGCATCATCGGTGGCGGTTACAGGTTGCGTCACCGGCAAATAACGTCTTCGCAACTCTTCCGCGTTTGGCAATTCGTCCAGATCGCGAAGCCCGAAGTGATCCAGGAAAAACTGCGTCGTTTCGTAAAGCAGCGGTCGCCCAGGGATTTCTGCGCGACCGGCGATTTTCACCAAACCGCGCTCCATTAAGGTTTGAAGCACGCCATCGATGTTCACGCCGCGCACTGCTTCAACGTCGGCGCGTGTAATCGGTTGGCGATACGCAATAATTGCCAATGTTTCCAACGCGGGCGCACTCAAGCGCGCGGGTTTTGGCGCCGGGAAAAGCTGCCGGACCCATTTTCCAAATCCTGGGTCGGTGGCGAGTTGCCAGCCTTCTGCTTTTTCGACCACTTGAAATGCGCGGCTCTGCTGAATGTACTCCACTTTTAATTCTTCGAGCGCGGCAGCAATTTCCGCATTTTTCACGCGCGCGAATTCGTTAGGTGTCCCGTCGACAAGATCATCTTCGGCCGTTTTAATCGCCGTGGTGATCTCCTGAATTGAAAGCGGCTTTTGCGCACTGAACAGAAGTGCTTCGATGACTCGTGTGAGGTTCATATCGTCGGAGGTCAGTTTTCGCTGACTTTGTCATGTTGAGCGAAGCGAAACATCTCTGGTTACTTTTGATCGCTGCGCCACCACATTAATTGCAGGTAGGGGTCCAGAGATTCCTCGACTTCGCCCGGAATGACAGGCGTAATCATGCTCCGATTGCGGTTTGAATCGCATCCGCGATCCTGTCTGCTTGTTTGTCGATCATGTCAGACTCGCGCCCTTCGATCAGTAAACGAATTTTTGGTTCGGTGCCGGAATAACGGAGCAAAACACGGCCTTTGCCGGACAACTCCTTCTCGGCCTCGGTTATCAGCTTCATCACAGAATCCAGCTCCGCGAGCGGCCGCTTTTCTTTCACTGCCAGATTGCGCTGAGCTTGCGGATACTTTTGTAAACACGACTTAAGCTTGCTCAGTGGCTGACCGGTCTTGTGCATGACGCGTAGAATCTGAAGCGCGGTGATGATGCCGTCGCCGGTCGTAGTGAAGTCACGGAAAATAACGTGACCGCTTTGTTCCCCACCGAGGTTCAGTTTTTGTCGCACCATTTCCTCAATGACATATCGATCACCGACTTTGGTTCGCACGACTTTGCCGCCGCGCGCCGCGACCGTTTCGTCCAGTCCGAAGTTGCTCATGACGGTTGCGACGACTGTGTTCTGTTCCAGCCGTCCGGACTCCAAAAGATCCAAAGCTGCGATCGCGAGGATTTCATCGCCATCGACAATCTCGCCGTCCTCGTCGCAAAGAAGAACGCGATCAGCATCGCCGTCGTGACTGATTCCGACATCCGCGCCAGTGACTTCGACGACTCGTTGGATTTCCTCCGGATGCATGCTGCCGCAGCCATCGTTAATGTTGATCCCGTTAGGCTCGTTATGGGCAATGGCAACCTCTGCGCCTAGTTCGCGCAGAATGCATGGCGTCGATTTGTAAGCGGCGCCATTTGCGACATCCACTGCGACGCGCATTTCCTCGAGCGAAAATCCCTTGGGAAAACTCGCTTTGGCGAATTCCACGTAGCGGCCGAGTGCGTCATCAATTCGTGTGGCTCGTCCAATATTGTTCGCGGTCGGCCGAATGGAATCGATCTCGCCTGTGAAAACGAGGTTCTCGATTTTTTCCTCGACCTGATCGTCCAGCTTGTAACCGTCGTGCCGGAAAAATTTAATGCCGTTGTCCTGATAAGCGTTGTGCGATGCGGACAGAACAATGCCGGCATCAGCCCGTAGGGACCGCGTGATGTATGCAACGCCTGGCGTCGGCAACGGCCCGATCACCAGAACATCCACGCCAAGAGAAGTGATTCCGGCCACAAGCGCGTTTTCCAGCATGTACCCCGAAAGCCGCGTGTCTTTTCCGAGCACAATTTTAGGCCGTGCGCCGTCAGGCGTCCTGCGCGGATTCATTTGCGCGAACACATAGGCCGCAGCGCGTCCCAGTTTCAGCGCCGTCTCCGCCGTAACCGGCTCAACGTTCGCAACACCGCGCACGCCATCGGTGCCAAAGATTTTCTTCTGCTCGGTCACGGGCTAATTGAAACGCTCAAAGCGCGATTCGTAAACGCGAAATTTTGGAAGTAATCAAGGGACCATGGCTTCCCAGCCCTGTGAAGCAAATGGACGGCTGCCCCACTCGGCCCGCCGCAGCCCTTGGCGAAGGCGGCAGCCGTCGCTCCTTGTGGTCAATGCAGGCTTGATTTTGGAATCACTTTTTACTTGGATTGTGGCGTGCCTGTCGATGATCGGGTAACTTCCCTGACTAGCGGCGGCGGCACTGGGCAGAATGGGCGCGCCGCGTTCGCCACGACGCAATGGAGCGTAGTTTTGACCGCGCAGGAGCGATCACCCGCCGCGGATGCGGCGCTAGAGAAACTATGCAGAACGTATTGGTGGCCTCTTTACGGATTTGTCAGGCGCAATGGCTTTGGACCCGAGGAAGCGCAAGATCTGACCCAGGGGTTTTTTGCTTTATTGCTGGAACGGCGAGATCTCGACGTGGTCCGCCGGGAAAAAGGACGGCTGCGGTCGTATCTGCTCGTGTCGTTGAGAAATTTCTTGGCCAAAGCGCGGCGTCGCGAACTGACGCTTAAACGCGGCGAAGGCCGCGCTTTGGTTCCCTTGGATGAACTGATCGCGCGCGAGCACGCCGATATGGAACCCGCCGACAATTTGACAGCCGATAAAATTTACGAGCGGCGGTGGGCGCTAACCCTTCTGGAGCAAGTCTTGACACGATTGGAAGCTGACTATCGCGCTGCCGGTAATGCGAAACTCTTCGATTGCTTGAAAGAATTTCTTTCCGACGAACCGGACCGGCGATCACAAGCAGAAGTCGCAGCGGAGCTTGGCATGACCGAAAACGCGGTGAAACAGGCATTCCACCGATTGCGTCAGCGTTACAGGCAATTGTTGCGTGATGAGATTGCTCAAACGGTGGCCGTGCCCGGAGATGTAGAAGAGGAGTTGCGCCATTTTATTTCCGTGCTGCAGACATAACCTCGAGAAAAATTTCGATCAGTACAAGGCAAAGAGCTGCATCATTGAGTACTCAGGCCAATAGAGTTCAGAGCGTGTGCGCAAAATGCGGTGCGACCATCTTTGCAGACTCGCCGCGCGGAATGTGCAGCGTATGTCTCTTTCGAACCGGTCTGGGATCGGTTGATGAGAACGATCGTAGAGAGCAGCCGATTCGAACGGAGATGGAATTCGGCGACTACGAGTTGCTGGAGGAAATCGGCCGGGGCAGCCAGGGTGTTGTTTACCGTGGCCGTCAGAAAAGTCTTAATCGCACAGTCGCGCTCAAGATCATTGCTTTGGGTCACTGGGCGAGCAAAGCGCACGTAAAACGTTTTCGCCGGGAAGCCGAAGCCGCTGCAAGCCTCGAGCATCCATGCATTGTCCCGATTTACGAGGTCGGCGAGCGCGACGGCGCATGCTACTTCAGCATGAGACTTGTCGAAGGCGGACAACTTGATGAGATACTCAAGCGCGAGCCAATCTCGCCTCGACGCGCTGTGGAATTAATCGTCAAGTTGGCGCGCACGGTGCACTATGCGCACGGGCACGGCATTCTGCATCGGGACATCAAACCGGGAAACATTCTGCTCGATGCAAACGGCGAACCGCACCTCACGGACTTCGGATTAGCACGCTTGCTGGAAACCGAAAGCAGCATTACGCACACTCTGGATGTACTGGGGACGCCCAGTTACATGGCTCCGGAACAAGCCGTTGGAAACAACGCAGCTGTCAGCAGCGCCACCGATGTCTATGGACTTGGCGCTGTGCTTTACCAACTTCTAACTGGCCATCCACCGTTTGCTGGAGGAACGACCTACGAAACGATCAAGTTATTGCTCGACACGGAACCGAGGCAACCGCGAGTCTTGAATCGAAAAATAGATCGTGAGCTTTCCACGATCTGCCTGAAGTGTCTCGACAAAAATCCGCAGCGCCGGTATCCCGCGGCTGCGGGACTGGCCGAAGACCTTGAGCACTGGCTAAAACACGAACCAATTGAGGCGCGACCCACTGGAGTCTTCACCCGTGGGAAGAAATGGGTGCGACGCAATCCAACCAGCGCGCTGCTCGCGGCGTCTTTGATCGCGCTTAGCGCAGCTGCTGGGTGGATCGTTTGGAAAATTGAATTTATTCCCGACAAGATCGCGGTAACAAACGGCATCGCCGTCCTTCCGTTTGAAAACCTTAGTGACGATTCAAACAACGCCTATTTTGCCGAAGGCATCCACGAGGAGATCCTGACGCGGCTGGCTAGCATCGCGGGTTTGAAAGTAATTTCGCGCACTTCCACACAGCAATATCAGAGCAAGCCGAAGAATCTTCGTGAGATCGCAACGCAGCTTGGAGTAGCAAACATTCTCGAGGGTAGCGTGCAAAAAGCGGCCGACCAGGTGCGGGTCAATGTGCAGTTGATTGACGCGCAGACCGATTCCCACCTCTGGGCGGAGACCTATGACCGGAAGTTGACTGACATCTTTGGTGTTGAGAGCGAGATCGCCAAACGAATAGCAGAGTCGCTGCAAGCGAAGCTCACCGGTCGCGAGGAGCAAGCGTTAGCAGTTAAACCGACAAACAATCCAGAGGCTTACGATGCGTATCTGCGCGGCCTTTCTCTTGACGCACGCAGCTATGCTCAAGCCTACGATGCCCATTTCGAAGAGAAAGCCATCAGTTCTTATGAGCGGGCGGTTCAGCTTGACCCTAGGTTTGCGCCTGCGTGGGCGCGGCTTTCTCGCGACAATGCTCACCTCTACTCCCCATCGGAGGGTCTAGCCGCTCGGGGTGACGCAGCGAAACGTGCATTGGACAATGCACAGAAACTGGAGCCGAACTCGCCTGAGACCCTTCTCGCCCTGGGTTATTATCAGTACTGGGTGCTGCGTAATTACGGACTCGCCAAAACCACGTTCAAACAGGTCGGCAACATGTTACCGAGCAGCAGCGAGGTGCCATATGCCCTAGGCTTAATTGCCCAGGACGAGCGAAACTGGGATGAAAGCATCGCCTATTTTGAACAAGCCCTTACCCTGGACCCACGTAATATCGACCTACTTGTCGGCGCGGCAGAGACTTACTCCATGCTTCGACAATTTCCGGTCGCGATAAAGCTCTGTGATCGTGCGCTGGACGTTATCCCAAACGATCCGCAGCTGATGGCGTTAAAGGCCACCATGTATCAGGCCGAAGGTAACCTGCAAGAATCCGCTAAATTGTTGATTGATGTAAACGAGCGGAGTACTTCCGGGAAGGCCTTCGAAACAAAACTCAACCAACTGAGACTTGAACGAAATCACGCCGAGGCCATCCGATTGCTGCAAGCTCGTCTTGCCCAAGTTCCCTCTCTCGTTGAATGGGAGAAAATCGTCGAGCTGCTCCATCTAGCTTTCGCCCAACGCTTTGTCGGCGACATGGCCGGGGCAAAGGTTACCGCTGAACAAGCTGCACAACGCCTGGAGCCGTTCTGCAAAGAGACACCAGATAACCCCAATTGTGAGATAGCATTGGCTCTGGCTGATGCCGTGCTCGGGGAGAGAGACTCGGCCCTAAGAGAGGCGGAACGTGCAATTATGCTTTCGACGAGGCCTGAAGACCAGGTGCCTGAAGGTGCCTACGAAGAGGTCTTGGCGTTAATTCAGACGGTGCTCGGCCAGAATAGCCGCCCAATCTCGACTCTCACGCGACTGTTAAAAACGCCATGTAGTAGTTTCATTCACGGCTCAGCACCTGTTACACCGGCCCTTCTTAGCCTCGATCCGTTCTGGGATCCGTTGCGCGCCGATCCCGCTTTCCAAAAGCTCTGCGAGGAAAAACAGCGGTAGACCTTCGGAGGTTTTTCTGTAGTGGCAGGCGTGCCGCCTGCACTCCTCCAAAGCAGCCGACACGGCTGCCTCTACAGTCCTTATCCATTTCATCCGGGTAATCCGTTGTTTTCCGAATTCAATGCTTAAACGCTTTACCGATTTAACGCGGCGAAGCCAACTTCCCGTGTTACATCGCGCCGAATTCTTGTAGTACACCTGAGAGCAAAAAACGACTCTTCGCGTTAACTGGTCGTGCGGGCTGGATTTGGCTTGCTTGGAGTCGGTTCGGTCACACAGACTCAGTGCGCAGGAAGGACAACTCAATGAAAGCCAGCGTAGTCCGATCGGGGATACGTCACAACGCTTTCCTCGTGGTTGCTGGCGTCAGCGTGTGGAATGCTCCGAACATTGCCGCTCAATCGGCTACGGGCGCAACGGCCGAAGTGGAACGTGTCGTCGTGACTGGCTCGAACATTCCGACGGCGGAAGAGATTGGGCCGAATCCAGTGGACACGTACCGGCCGTCAGACATTGAGAAGTTAGGCATCCGCAACACAACGGACCTGCAAACTTTTCTGCCGCAGCAAGCAGGCGGCACTTTCAACCTGAACATGGGCAATGGCGGCGACGGTACTGTGCAGATCAACTTGCGCGGTCTGTTGCCCAGGGAAACCCTGGTGCTGGTCGATGGCAAGCGTGTCGCCTTTGGTTCGTTAGGCAGCCCGAGCTCCAGCGAAGGCGAGGACATTAACCTCATTCCCTTCCCGATGATCGATCACGTCGATATTCTGAAGGACGGCGCCTCGGCGGTGTATGGCTCCGATGCAGTGGCTGGCGTCGTCAACTTCTTCTTGATCCACAAATTCCGCGGCTTGGAGATCGGGGGCAGCTATGGGAACACAAACCTGGGAGCATCCAACGACATGGGCGAGTGGGAGGCATGGCTGAAGGCCGGTACTGGAGATGACAAGACTGACATCGTAGTGATTGCCGATTTCTGGGAGCGCACTGGTGGCCTCTTTAGCCGGGACCGCCATCTTTCTGCCAACGCCTTCTTTATTCCGTTTGGCGGATTCGAGGCTCGCAGCAGGGATGAACCCGGGTACATCGGCGATTTTCCAGGTTTTCGCTTAATACCGAAATTGTTTTTCGGTGCGAACTCGCCGCCGGCGCACTCAGCTCCGAACGTGGCAACTTCTCCATTTTATAAAAGCCCTTTTGCCGTTAATCCCAATGCATATCCAGGTGCGCCCGGTATCATCGGCCCTCATGCAAGACAATTCCGTCCACAGACCGGCACTGATTACAAGGGGGGTGGCGATTACTTCTTGTATAACTTTGCGGCTATAACGCCAGCACTTCCTCCGGCTGACCGCCAGGCATTCTACGGTTCCTTCACGCGCGATCTGTGTGGCAAATACCTGACGATATTTGCTGATTTCAAATATGTCCGCACCTATTTCGATTCGTCCCTGGCGGCTGTGGAGTTCACGCCTGATCCATTCAAGCAACCAGGCACTAACATACCCTTTAGTCAACTCGGCATCAGCGTCCCAATCCAGAATCCGTTTAATCCGTTCACTGTCGCGGATGCGACTATTGCAAATTTCTTTCCTGACGGAAGCGGTCTTCCTGTAACTACTGGGGTTCGGTTTCGTGCTATTAACGACACCGGGCCTAGAAGTGAAAAGTTCACCTACTGGGATACTCTCTTTGACGTCGGGCTCAAAGGTGAGATGGGAGAATTCGGAGACTATTTCAAGACTTGGAACTGGGAAACCGGTTTCCGTTATTCCCGGAATGAGGGGCAGAATTTGTCGATAGGCGACATGAGCCAGCCTGGACTGCGGGAAGCGCTGTTGAGTACGGACCCAGCCACGGCGTTTAATCCGTTTCTTGGCATTCTTGGTCGCAACAACAAGGCGGCCAGAAGCGACGTCTATGTTACCCTGCAAAATACCGGCAAGTTTGAGTTACCCTTAGGTTACGTAACTATTAACGGTGACTTGTTTAATGTTTGGGCAGGGCCGGTCTCATTTGCGATCGGCGGTGAGTACCGCGGGGAGAGAATGACACGCGATCGTGACCCGCTTAATCAAACGTTTCAATCGATTGGCTCAGTGGATGGACAAGGGTTCCGAGCGAACCGGGACGTCTGGTCAATCTACGAGGAAGTGCGGGTTCCCTTCACCAGCCCTACATGGAACTTCCCCGGGTTTTACAGCTTGGAGGTTGACTTCGCCGAGCGTGAGGAATGGTACAGCCAGAACACTTCTGCTGTCCTAACTCCTTTCCAGCCTTCCACCGGCTCACAGTATAACGGGCAGAAGCCGAAGGTCTCCGTCCGCTGGCAGCCGCTTGACCCCAAGTATATCGGCGCGCTTACCTTGCGTGGCAGCTATACTGAAGCGTTCCACGCGCCGACACTATTCGAGATGACGCCTGCCGGCACGCAGAGCTTCCCAGTGATAGCCGATCCGTTTTCAACGCCGAGCGTGTACCAGGTCGAAGAACTCGATAGTGGAAATCCTTTGTTGCACCCGGAAGTCGCGTACGAGTGGTCTTACGGGATGGTTTATAGCCCGAAATGGCTCAAAGGCCTTACCGTGAGCGCGGACTGGTGGCATATTCATCTGCGATCACTCATATTTCCAGGCTTCGGCGCCCAACTCATTATTGAGGGTAGCCCCCCGCCTGCACCACCTGCTGTGCAGAACGGGCCGTTGGTGTTTCGTGCTCCCAGCGGCATTCCAGGTGTGGTTGGTCCAGTTACCGTGGTAATCAATCCTAACCTCAACCTTTCTAACGCCATTCTCGAAGGTCTTGACTACGAAGCGACCTATATTCTGGAGTCGTCGATTTTTGGCCACGGAGACTGGGGAAGGTTGACAACCACTGTCAACGGCACCTGGCTCTCTCGGATCGAGTTTCAGAGTTTTGCTAACACGAAACGATTTGGTCTCGCCGGTTTGTTTATCATTGGGAACGCATTCCCATGGAATCGAGCCAATTTTAGTTTGTACTACGACGGGCCGGCTGACACGTGGATGCAAGGTCTCGATGCCGGCGCAGTGGTCCACTGGATCGGCCAATACAATGACGACAATTCTACTCTGACACAATCGCCCAAGCTAAACGTGCCTATTACAGGCGGTCCAAATAATCCCGCACCGTATCCTTTCCGTGCGCGGAAAATCGCGGCATGGACTACGCTTGACCTAATCGCATCTTACACCTTCAACCTGCCGCCGCCTGCGTTGGCGGCGGTGCCTGGCTTCGCCAAGGATGGCGGTAAGAACGTAAAGGGGAAGGAAAGCAAGGAGAAAAACCGGGTCTCCACGGCGGAGTATAACCCCTGTGGATGGCGCGCGTGGTTGAATAACACCACCATTTCCCTTGGGATACAGAACGTGCTCGATGAAGATCCGCCGTTCGCCGCCGGCAGCATTGAGAACGGCTACGATGAGTCGCTCGCCACGATCAAAGGCCGGTTCTGCTACGTCCAAGTGAAGAAGAAATTCTGAAACACTTGGCATTTTAAGGCTCGATCTGGTCCGGGAGCCGTTGCGCGGCGATCGCACCTTCCAAAAGCTCTGCGAAGAAAAGCAGAAATATTTCACCATAGATCGCACGGATAACACGGATACGTACGGCGACCAAGCTCGCCCTGACCGAGTTGAATAGGGAGCCTGTTTAACAGAAGGTGCCGAAGATCATAAGGGTGCGGCTTGGCATAAGTAAGTCTTGTTTCCTTCGCCTGCTCGCGAATGAAGCCGCGGGGACGCGAGCGACATAGATGGGCAAACCGACTGGTCGAATGAGCGGGCGCGAATGAGTCAAAGCATTCGTCTGTTCAAAAAATCTCCACTTTCCCCGTAACCTTGGATCTGATTTCGGACAGTACACGGGTGAACGGCCAGAAATGACTCCTCCTTAACACGCCGTAGCCCGAGCGAAGGCGGCAATTACGAGAGATCACGGAAGGCCAAAACAATGAAAGGAAAGTAAGTGTATGAAAAATCGAAACCGACTGATATCACATCTGCGCACAAGTTTTTGTGCGCTCGCAATTATCGGCGTGCCATTGGCGTTACCGAGCGCTGAAGCTAGCGGATCTCCACTCCCTGCACAGGGAGAGTTTTTTGCCTGCTTCACTTACGCTGGTCCTCCTCGGCAAGTCGGTGAAAACGTGATTATCATGTTCAACATTTCAGGAACGCTTACTGGCACTTTCACCGGATCTTTCGTAGGCACCGAGCTGGATGTAGTTCATCGCGACGGTTCCATAACAAAGAACGGCAGCTTTGTCTTCACCGGTTCAGTTACCGGCAGGCAGGGCACCGGCACGTTGCACGTCACTTTCGAAGGTATAGGCAACGCTGTGACCGGCCACGAAGTTCTGCGCGCCGTGGGCAGAGAGGGAACCGGCGCTCTAGCCGGTGTGTACGATGAGGTAACGGTTGAGGGTGACGTAGGCGCCCCCGAGACAGGATGCAATTTCTCCGGCGCGGGCACCTATAGCGGACAGATTCTGTTTGCCCCTTAAGTTGATCCCACAAAACGCACAGTTAGCAAAAAGCCGTCATGCTTGGGCGCATGACGGCTTTAGATGTTATTTCACAACACTTCGGATCTTTCGCCGACAGTTCAAGCATCTTCATCTTACTTCTCCTTTAGCGGTTATTTCATCGGTTACGTCAGCGTGCTCTTGCCTGCAGGTGTCCGAGGTGAACCAGAGGCCGCTTTCTAAAAGCTCCACATTTTCCGCGTAACCTCGGGTCGGATTTCGGACAGTACCTCTGTGAAAGGACAACAAACCAAAAAATGGGACATGAAAACAACGTCGCATCTTAAATCGGGATTAACCCACCTAAAATGGATTCTTTGCGGTATGCTCCTGGCCGCAGGCCTGGGCATCGGCCCGACGAGCCAGATAACCAGGGGCCAGGGGAATCCAAATCCTGGAGTTATTCCACCGCATGCTCGAGCCTACGGCTTGAGCTATGCCGAGTGGGGCGCCCAGTGGTGGCGTTGGGCCTATTCGTTCCCAGTGGATCAGTTTCCTCCGTTGCAATCTGGAGAACTCGATTGCGGCCTGGGCCAGTCCGGCCCGGTCTGGTTCCTCGCCGGCACTGCGGGGCAAGGTCCAGTCACTCGCTCGTGCACCATCCCGAGCGGCAAGGCCCTGTTCTTTCCGATTATTACCTATCTTAACGACTATCCCTGTCCCGATCCCAACTTCCAACCGCCTCCCGGCCAGACTTTGGAACAATTTCTGACTGAAGGCGCCCAGGCCATCATCGATCTGGTGACGCAGCTCGAAGTCGTTGTGGATGGGCAGCCACTGCACGACCTGTTTAGTTACCGTGCCACATCGCACCTGTTCACATTCACAGCCGATCCTTCCCTGGTTGCATTCGACTCGTGCGTGACCGGCACAGAGCAATACGGAGTCACCGACGGTTATTGGATCCTGCTAAGGCCGCTGCCGTCTGGTCCGCACACAATCTTCTTCCAAGCAGTGATCGACTTCGGCGGCGGTTCCACTTTCGAAGTGCAAGTGACCTACGACCTCACCGTTGGACTGTAGCTGCCACAGAAAAAAGTGATGAAAGGAAAATAAACCCATGAAAACAATAACGAATATTACTTATCCGGCGCTCGCGCTGTTCGGGTTCGCCTGTTTTGCGCTTGCGCCGCAAGCGCGAGCGGTTTGTCAAGACGCCTGCTTGACGAACTCCAACACCGTCCAGGGTGATGATGCGCTCATCAGCCTCACGACCGGCACCAACAACACGGCTATCGGACAGGGCGCGCTCAACACCAACACAACCGGCGACTTCAACACCGCAATCGGTTCTAATGCGCTTCTAGGCAACACAATTGGCACCTCCAACACGGCCAGCGGTGTTAATGCGCTAGCATCCAACACAACCGGCAGTTACAACACCGCCACTGGCCTGAGCGCGCTTCCTAGCAACACAGAAGGCAGCGCCAACACGGCCACCGGTACAGAAGCGCTCTTCAGCAACACAACCGGCGACAACAACACGGCCAGCGGTGTACAAGCGCTCTGGAGTAATACAACCGGTGTCAACAACACGGCCACCGGTCTGGGCGCACTCTTTAGCAACACAACCGGCGAAGGAAATACGGCCACCGGTATTCAAGCGCTCTGGAGCAATACAACCGGCGGTGCCAACACGGCCACCGGTACTCTAGCGCTCTACAGCAACACAACCGGCGAGGGAAATACGGCCACCGGTCAGGGGGCACTCAACGCCAACACAACGGGCGAATCCAACACGGCCACCGGTCTTAATGCGCTCCTGAGCCTCACAACCGGAGACCGCAACACGGCTACTGGTCAGGCTGCGCTGCGTACCAATACAACCGGCAACGACAACACGGCCACCGGTTCTTCTGCGCTCAGACTCAACACAACCGGCTTCAACAATACGGCAATTGGCCATCGTGCGCTGGATAATAACCTAGCCGGCAGCAGCAACATCGCACTGGGCTATTTCGCTGGTACCAATCTCACGACAGGTGATAATAACATCGACATCGGCAACCGTAGCGTCGCTGCCGAATCGAACACCATCCGCATCGGCACACAAAAAGTCCAGACGAGTGCGTTTATCGCCGGCATCAGTGGGACAGCCGTAACCGGCAGACCGGTTATGATAGACGCCAATGGTAAACTGGGCACGCCACCTTCCTCGGCACGTTTCAAGGACGGGATTCAACCGATGGATAAGGCGAGTGAAGCGATCCTGGCGCTGAAACCGGTCACGTTCCGTTACAAAAAAGAAGTTGATGCCGAGCGCGCTCTTCAGTTCGGCCTGATAGCTGAGGACGTCGAAAAGGTCAATCCCGCCCTCGTCGCTCGCGACGAAAAAGGAAAACCGTACACGGTTCGCTACGAGGCGGTGAACGCGATGTTGCTCAACGAGTTCCTTAAAGAGCACAAGAAAGTGCAGGAACAAGAAGCAATGATCGCGGAGCTAAAATCTATTGCTGCAAAGCAAGAGATGATTAACGCACAGCAGGAAAGAGAAACTAAAGCGCTGGCCGCAACGCTGAGAGAGCAGGCATCCCAAATCCAAAAAGTAAGCGCGCAACTCGAAGTGGAAAAAGCGTCAGCACAAACCGTAGCAAACAACCAGTAAGATGATTTCCAGACGTCAGCGTCGGACGCCATAGAAAAAAATGATGAAAGGAAAGTATATGAAACAACTCGTTCATCTTAAATCGACAATAACCCCTTCCGCGAGAGGAGCGATGAGATGCCCGCCCTTAGGACGCGTCTTCCTTTTCGTTGCGCATCTGCTGGCCTGTGTTGCTCTGGCGCCCGTAGCCCAGGCGTGTACCACGGCGCCGGATGCGTGGGCAACGTATGTTGCGAGTTACAGTTTCACCGCCAACTGGAGCAGTGTGGATAGGGCAACGAGTTATCGGCTGGATGTGTCCACGAGCAGTTCGTTTAGCACCTACGTCCCAGGTTATCAAAACCTGAACGTTGGCGACGTAACCCATCGCAGTGTTAGCGGCCTAAATGCAGGCACCGATTACTACTTTCGCGTGCGCGCATACAGAGGTACGATGCCCTGCCGCTACTCCAGCACCGTACATGTGACCACGCTTAGCCCGACCGGGTTTCCGATAGTCATCACCAATCCAGCAACCTTAGTGGCCAGTTTTTCAGCCACACTCAACGGCTCAGTCGATCCGCACGGACTGATCACCACTGTCTATTTTGAATACGGGACAACGACAAGCTACGGGCTCACCACCGCGATCCAGAGTAGGACCGGCAACACCTATCAGAATGTGGCTGCCAACATCGGCGGCTTAGCTGCGAGCACCACGTACCATTTCCGGATTGTAGCCACCAACAGCGTCGGCACGAGGCACGGCGCCGACCGGATCTTTACCACGTTGGCCCCGACCGGGTTTCCGGTAGTCATCACCAATCCAGCAACCTTAGTGTTCAGTTTTTCAGCCACACTCAACGGCTTAGTCGATCCGCACGGGCTGACCACGACCGTTTATTTCCAGTACGGAACAACGATCAGCTACGGGCTCACCACCGCGATCCAGAGACAGACCGGCAACGCGTACCACAATGTGGCTGCCAACATCGGCGGCTTAACTGCCAGCACCACGTACCATTTCCGGATTGTAGCCACCAACAGCGCCGGCACGAGGTACGGCGCCGACCGGATCTTTACCACACTTAGCGCAACCGGCCCGCCTATGGTTATGACGAGAGTTATCCCAGACGATCCGGAGCTGATGGCGTTAAAGGCCAACATGTATCAGGCGGAAGGTAATCTACAAGAATCCGCTAGATTGTTGATTGATGTAGACGAGCGGACTACTTCCACGATTGCCTTCCTAACCAAACTCACCCAGTTGAGGCTTGAACGAAATCACGCCGAGGCCATCCGATTGCTGCAAGCTCGTCGTGCCCAGGTTCCGTCTGCCTGTGATGGCTTTGAAATGCTCCATCTAGCTTTCGCCCAAAGCCTTTTCGGCGACACGGCCGGCGCAAAGAGTACCGCCCAACAAGTGCGCAACACGCTGGAGCCGCTCTCCAAAGAGCAACCAGATATCCCCGATTTTGCGATACAATTGGCTTTGGCTGATGCCGTGCTCGGGCAGAAGGACTCAGCCCTAAAGGGAGCTGAGCGCGCAATTATGCTTGTGCCGAGCGTTAAAGATCCAGTGCACCGAGCTGGTTATGAAGAAATCCTGGCGTTAATTCAGACGGTCCTCGGCGAGAATAGCCGCGCAATCTCGACTCTCACCGAGTTGTTAAAAACGCCATACGGTAATCTAATTTACGGCCCAGCCCCTGTTACACCTGCCCTTCTCAGGCTCGATCCGATCTGGGATCCGTTGCGCACCGATCCCGCTTTCCAAAAACTTTGCGAAGAAAAACAGCCATGAACATGCGCAAGTTTTTCACCGGCTAAACAAGTAGGATCTAAGAAAGGAGCTTGTAATCAAGCGACCATTCATCTGGCGGCTGAATGAAGCAGCGACTCCAGTTACAGCTTGTCGTTTTCTCCCGCTTTCGCCGCATTCATTTCATTGATTTTGCGATGTAGCGTGCGGCGGCTGATGCCCAGTTTTTTGGCGGCAGCGGTGACGTTGCCGTTCGTCGCAGCGAGCGCTTGCGCAATCAATCTTCTTTCCGTTTCGTGCAGATCGAGCGGGCTGGCCTTTTCGCCGAATGCTTCAGTGGGTGACACGCCGCCGGGCAACTTTGCCATTGCCACCCGACGCACAGCCATCGGTAGATCGCGCAACGTGATCTGTTTAGC
>DATDFM010000025.1:0-7899 GCA_036522635.1 Candidatus Udaeobacter sp.
AAGCAGCCTTATCTCGGCGATGTTAAGTTGATCGACTGCAAAACGAGGGAACCAGTTCTCACCTTCGACGAACAGGTCGAGCCATTCTCAAAGAAGCTTTTGTGGGCTAAAGACTCTCGACGGTTGGCCTATTTTAATGACGCTAATCAGGATGAGGGTGGCTTCACCAAGATTTTCTTCCGCGACGAAACGACTTTCAAAGAAGCGACATTGCCGGATCTTGCCGCACCGCCGTTACCGACGACTGCGGCAAACACCAACAACTCCAAGACGCGAACGCGAGTCGAGCCGCTGCGCTGGACAGATCATGGCGACCTCATCCTTGAAAAAGAAATAATCAGCAAGGATTGGGGGCGAGCTGCGCTCGAAATAACGATCGCATTCGATCAACAACACCAGGCGACTGTCGCGAAGTCCGAACCCGAGCCATCGTCCGTTGTCGATTACATGCTTCTCCTTCCAAGCGATACCTTTGAAGGACCGGCGGCCAACTGGCTGTACGTGATGCGCGCAAATGGCAACACCATCGACAAGAAAAATGGCTACATGAGCTGCCCCGGCGACGGTGCGCAGCCGGAATTTGAACTGGCACTGTTTCGTTATCGTGACGGGCGCCCATTACTGGCGTTCTGCGCAGGCGAGTTGGAAGGCGAGGATGCTGTTTCGCTTCGTTTTTACGAGCTCGGCGGTAACGGTAAAATGCAGCCTATCGATCGCTGGCTGTTTCCCGTTCCCGATGGCGGTTACGATCGCGAAACCGCTTCCACTAAAGCGAATTGGAAATTCAAAGTACCGCAGACTGGAAAAACGATCACCATCCAATCGCCGGACGGAAAAAAGATTCTCTACAAGCTGACGTGGAATGGCGAACGCTTCGAGAGGAGTAAATAGGAAGTGCGCTGGAAGTTCGATTACGTCGTCGACCATAAGCAATTTGGAAGAATATTCGCCGTTCCCAACGCGATCACGTCGATTCTTTTGTCATGCGGCCGGCAAGGCATCGATGGAGCTCCATTCTCCCGGGGTTAACTTCAGGTTTCGCGACGCCATATTTTCCTCCAGGTGCGCAAGCGATGACGTGCCCGGAATCGGCAGCATCACCGGGGATCGATGCAGCAGCCACGCCAGCCCTAGCTGATAGATAGTTATGCCATGAGCTTTTGCGATTTTTTCCAAAGCAGCGTTGCTCATTCCCCTGGTCCCGCCAACCGGCGCCCACGGCATGAAGCCAATCTTTTCCTTTTCGCAATATGCGAGCGTGTTGTCCCATTTCCGGTCGGTGATGTTGTAGCGGTTCTGCACCGTCACGATCGGCACAATGTTTCGCGCACGCTCGATCTGCTCCGGAGATACTTCAGATAATCCGATGTGATGAATTTTGCCGGCGCCCTGCATTTCCTTCAAAGCGCCTAACGAGTCTTCCATCGGCACCTTGGGATCAATGCGATGCAGCTGGTACAGATCGATGCGCTCCAGCTTGAGACGCTTCAGACTTTTGTCGACGCATTGCTTAAGATATTCAGGCTGACCCTTCGGCACCCACTGGTTAGGGCCGGGTCGGATCTGACCGCCTTTTGTCGCGATGACCAATCCTTTCGGATAGGGATAAAGCGCTTCTGCGATAAGCAATTCATCGGTTTCAGGTCCGTAAGCATCCGCGGTGTCGATCAAATTCGCACCGAGCTCGACTGCGCGGCGTAATACGTTCAGCGCATTCTGGCGGTCGGGCGGCCAACCCCAGATCCCCTCGCCCGTTAGGCGCATCGCGCCAAATCCAAGTCGATGAACCGGCAAATCTCCACCGATGGTGAAACCGGAATCACCGGTCGTCGATGCCGCTGCGAACAATCCCGTACCTCTACCGACTAAAAGCGATGCTCCGCCTGCCAGAGTTGCACGAAGGAACACCCGCCGGCTGATGCCAGCGCCAAGGCGGTCTCTGTTTGCGTCAAACCCTGCGTTGTTCATAGGTCGTAAGGTACGGCCACACGCAATCTTTTCACGGGCCAAATTCGACGTCCTTTTCGATGGGAACATCGGCCAGCGGCAGTACGCCAGCGACGTGTGCTCCGGAATCGATGCATTTCATAGCCGCCAGACGCTGGACGAACGGTGGTAATCCGCGCTAATGTCGTCGTCATGCTAACGAGTCAGAAAGTCATTGATGCGATTAACGAGCAAATCGGATACGAATTCACAGCTTCACTGCAGTATTACGCGATCGCAGCGCATTTTGCTGCCGAAGCCTTGCCGCAACTTTCGCAACATTTCTTCCGACAGGCAGAAGAAGAAAAGGACCATGCCCTGCGGTTTATCAAATACGTGGTTGACACCGGTGGCCGTGTGATAATTCCGGCCGTCGATGCGCCACAATCAAAATTTAAAACGGCGCGAGATGCGGTGAAATTGTCACTCGATCAGGAGATTCACGTAACCAATCAGATCAACGGTTTGGTCGAACTCGCACGAAAGGCGAGCGATTATATCACGATTAATTTCTTGCAGTGGTTCCTGACCGAGCAGCTTGAGGAAGTATCTTCAATGGATCATCTGCTCAAAATCCTCGAACGCGCGGGCGACGATCTGTTACAGGCGGACGAATACCTGGCCCGAGTGGGCGTGAGAGCAATCCCGGAGCCGGCCAAATGACTTTGCATCCCATTTGTAGGGCGGCCGCTTCGGCAGCCAGGCTCGATCATAGGCAAGCGTTGCGCTTGCCCTACAACAGAGATCAAAAATCCTGCTAACGTAGCTGGAATTCTTTGGCAACGTTCAAAGATCATTTCTCGAAACAGGCGGCCACTTACGCGATGTTCCGGCCGCGGTATCCGCAAAAATTGTTCGAGTATCTTGCAAGCGTTGCGCCGGGTCGCCAGCTCGCATGGGATTGCGCCACAGGCAACGGCCAGGCAGCAGTTGGACTGGCATCAGTATTTGATCGCGTTGTGGCTACTGATGCGAGTGAGAAGCAGATAGCTAACGCACAGTCGCATGAAAAAGTTGATTATCGTATCGCACCGGCCGAGAACAGCGGGATCCGATCCGAAACGATTGATCTGATCATGGTCGCGCAAGCATTGCACTGGTTCGACCTGGATTTCTTTTACGCGGAAGTGCAGCGCGTGTTGAAGCCTGGCGGCGTGCTCGCCGCGTCAGCCTACAACCTGTTGCACATCGAAAAGCCCATTGATGAGGTTGTGAACCGATATTATCACGAGGTGGTCGGGCCTTTCTGGCCGCCGGAACGCAGGCTCGTCGAGCAGTTTGGCGATCTTCCTTTCCCGTTTCAAGAGATCGATTCGCCCAAATTCGAGATGACGGTGCATTGGAATCTCGATCACCTGTTAGGCTATCTCCGCACGTGGTCTTCGACTCAGCGGTTCATCATTGCGAAAAGCGAAGATCCATTGGAGCAAATAACCGATGATCTCCGCAGCGCATGGACTCATTCGGGCAAAACACGAACCGTCACTTGGCCGTTGGTAATCCGCATAGGCCGTAAACCAGACACCGACGGTCAACAGGTGACCACAAACACCGTCCATCGCGCAAAAACACTTGAATAGAACAGCGTCACGGCGGTCTAATCGGTCACTATGAATATGAAAGCAGCATTTAGTTTGTTAGCCGCAGCGAGTCTCGCTTTTAGCAGCGTGGCTTTCGGCGGAGCGAAAACATATGAAGTCACGGGCCCGGTCCTGGAAGTAAGTGATTCTATGATCGTGGTGCAAAAGGGGAAAGATCGCTGGGAAATCAATCGCGACGCGAACACCAAGGTCACAGGTGACGTCAAAGTTGGCGACAAGGTTCATGTCACCTACACAATGTCCGCGACCAACGTGGAAGTGAAAGCGGGCAAGGGCGGCAAGAAAGATAAAGAAGCGAAGGCTGCTCCAACGCCATAAACTAAAACAAATAACGTCGCCGGATGCGCTCGGCGCGTCCGGCGATTTTGTTTTCCTTTTGTCATGTTGAGCGGAAGCGAAACATCTCTGGATCTTCTCCAGCAACGCTGTTGAGACGTACGGCTAGAGATTGAAAGCCGCGCCCCGAAAGCTTTCGGGGCTGTGTTGCAGCTTCGCTTTGCTCAGAATGATAGGAACACTATCTCCTTCGGCCGCCGCCGCCGAGGATTCCGCCCAGGAGACCGCGAGCGATTTGCCGGCCAAGTTGGCTACTCGCAGCACGCATCGCGCTCTTGGCCATTGAAGTGGCAAACGAATCGTGAACACCGCCGCGTGGCCCTATTGTTGGCTGAAAGGCTGCAGTCACGGTTCCCAATGCTTCCGCAAGAACCGAAGATTGCGGTCGTTGAGCTGTAGACTCTTCTCCCGTCACTGGCGGTGTCTCGGCATTTTGGGTCTTCTCCCCTGCTCGCGCCTGTAATTTTTCGTAAGCTGATTCCCGATCAACGGCATTTTCGTAACGACCCGCCAGGACCGACGAATCGATGATTTGCTTCCGCTGATCTGCTGTAATTGCGCCGACCTGACTACGTGGCGGCACAATTTTTGCGCGCTCCACAATTTCCGGGCTGCCGTTCTCATCCAGCATGGATACAAGCGCTTCACCTACCCCAAGCTCGGTGAGCACCGTCTCAGTATTCAGTTTGGGATTTTGACGAAATGTTTGGGCGGCCGCTTTCACGGCCTTCTGATCACGCGGAGTAAATGCGCGTAAAGCGTGTTGCACGCGATTGCCGAGTTGGCCGAGAACAACATCTGGAATATCGAGCGGATTTTGGCTGACGAAGTAAACACCGACGCCTTTGGACCGGATTAGTCGTACCATCTGCTCAATTTTTTGTTCAACTGCCGTTTCGATGTCCGTGAACAGCAGGTGCGCCTCGTCGAAAAAGAAGACCAGTTTCGGTTTCTCTGGATCGCCAATTTCTGGGAGATTTTCGAATAACTCCGAAAGCATCCAGAGCAGAAAAGTTGCATAAACCTTCGGCGATTTTTGCATCAGCTTGTCCGCGGCAAGAATGTTGACGACGCCGCGCCCATTTTGGGTCTGGATTAAATCATCAAGATTGAGCGCGGGTTCACCGAAAAATTTGTCCGCTCCCTGTGACTCCAGCGCGAGCAGATTGCGTTGAATCGTTCCCGCGCTGGCAGCGGAGATATTTCCATACTGAGTCTTGAATTGGTCGGCGTTGTCCGCAACGTATTGCAGCATCGCGCGGAGATCCTTCAGATCGAGAAGGAGCAATCCGTTATCGTCGGCGATTTTGAAGACCATGTTGAGCACGCCAGCCTGTGTGTCGTTTAAATCGAGTAGCCTCGCGAGCAACAACGGACCCATTTCCGAAACCGTCGCGCGCACGGGATGTCCCTGTTCGCCGAACACATCCCAAAAAACCACCGGGGAGGCTTCGCCGGTGAAATTTTCGATCTTAAGCTCTTTTGCACGCTCGACGACTTTCGGGTTATTTGCGCCTGGCTGGCTTAATCCCGCGAGATCACCTTTGACGTCAGCCATGAAAACGGCCACGCCACGCGCACTTAAATTCTCTGCGAGCGTTTGCAACGTGACTGTTTTTCCGGTCCCCGTGGCGCCGGCAATTAAGCCATGGCGGTTCGCCATCTTGGGCAGCAAAAATATTGGTTCATTCGATTCTGCGATCAGGATGGGATCGGCCATAATTTCGATTATGATTTTGACCATTCGCCGCGCGATGTCCAGCGCAGGTGAACGGCGCGCACGGAATGATGCGCGCCTTTAACTAGATGAATTCGGTTTTCCTCTAATTCGTGCTCGTAATTGTAATCCACCCACACGAGCACGAGCATGAGCACGAGTTCCTACAAACGCGTTACTTCAGTACAAATACGGCTTCGAGAGGGGGAATGCGTTTTTGATCAGCTCAACGCGAGGTTTGGCACTATTCTCGACGATTACCTCCACCACATCGAATCGGAAAATGATGTCCGGGTTCTCGAGCATGCGCAGCCAGGCGAGCGCGCCGCGCGAAATTCGCTTCTGTTTTGCACGGTCAACCGCTTCCAATGGCCGGCCGAAATCTTCGCGGGTTCGCGTTTTCACTTCTACGAACACGAGCGTGTCGTTATCGCGACACACCACATCGATTTCGCCGCCGCTGCGTCCGCGGAAATTGCGGAACAGAATTTTGTAACCGCTACGCTTCAGGAATCGGCACGCCAGTTTCTCCCCGTGCGCGCCGCGCCGTAGATGACCGGGTTTGGACGATTTCGCCCAAGGCAAGAAGCGGTTGCGCCACTGGCTCGAAAGATCGGCGATGGATCGCGCAAGGGCCGAATTCATGGAGTTTCAAAAGATGCAGTTCTGTTCCGTAACCTTTGTGCTGGCTGAAACAATACTGCGGAAACTGCGCGCAAAAGTCACGCATGATCCGGTCGCGCGTAACCTTCGCGATCACGCTGGCGGCGGCGATACTCAAGCTGATGCAATCGCCATCGATAATTGCCGTCTGCGGAAGTGGAAAAGGAATTACCGGTAAACCGTCAATCAAAACGTGCTCCGGCGTTTCGAGCAACGCTTCAATCGCAAGCCGCATCGCACGATGGCTCGCGCGGAGAATGTTAATCCGGTCGATCTCAACAGAATCAACAATGCCGACAGTCCACCTGATCTCGGGGTTTGAAATCAGCTCGCCATAAATTTCTTCCCGCAAGTCCGACGGGAGCTGTTTGGAATCGTTGAGACGACGATGCCGAAATTTTTCCGGAAGAATCGCAGCTGCGGCAACAACCGGTCCGGCTAGCGCTCCACGCCCGGCTTCGTCAATTCCTGCAATGCGGGAGACTCCTGTGATGCGGAGTTTTTTTTCATAACGGAACCCGCAACGCCGATACGCCATCGGCAGAAGTTATCCGCAGATTGCACACATTTTCACAGATTTTTTTTGGGAGCAGAATTTCGCCCGGAAATCTGCGAAAAAATAATTCCAGAGCTCTATTCGCGAACGGCTGTCGCTTCCTTGCCCTTGCGGCCGCGAAGATAATTTAGTTTTGCGCGGCGAGAGCGGCCCTGCTGTTCCACTTCAACTTTTGCGACGCGGGGCGAGTGTATCGGAAATACCCGCTCGACGCCTTCGCCATACGAGATACGACGCACGGTGAAAGTTTCGTTAAGCCCACGACCCTTCCGGCCAATCACAATCCCGGCAAAGATCTGAATTCGCTCCTTATCTCCTTCCACGACGCGCGTGTGCACACGGACGCTATCGCCGACAGAAAACGGTTTGGCGTCGCTTTTCTGCTGTTCTTTTTCAATGCTATCGATGACCTGATTCATAAACTCGTCGCCAGCCGCGCGGCTGCGGGCGCACACTCTCATTCGACGGTACGGGTTTTGCAACCGGAAATCGCCAATCATTTGGAGATAAGCACCAAACGCAAGCGTAGCAGGAAGGGATCACAAAATCTGTGAAAATTGGCCCGACCTGTGGCTAATTGCCGTTCTCGTTGCGTCCGTAGCTCAACTGGATAGAGCGTTGGCCTCCGGAGCCAAAGGTTGTGGGTTCGACCCCCGCCGGGCGCAGTCCCTCTAAAAACGGCCAAATTTATGGGTCGCTAACGCTGGTTCGAGTTCAGCCGATCCAACCTCCGAGTAATACCAAGCCGGATGTTGCAGTCAGATGTGCCAATCATTACCGCCCCTCACATGATGCAGTAATTCGAGTTTACGATGGGCTGGCACGTAGTGGCCGTGATAGCGATATCGGTAGTAACGCCCATGATAGTAATAGGCCGACGCCCCAGGAGGTAAAAAGCAGGAAGCAAATAAGAGCGCCGCAAACAATCGCCATCAGAGATTTTTCATATTAACGTCGATAATCCCACCATGTTGTTCGTGTCATGTCAGCGTTCGAAGTGTGCCTGCAAGCCTCTTTAGATTCGCGTTTACGATGACGCT
>DATDFM010000026.1:0-7665 GCA_036522635.1 Candidatus Udaeobacter sp.
GGGCTACAATATCAGCAGCGATGATGCGGGCGGTTTTTTAACCGGTCTTGGCGACCAACTCTTTACCAATCCAATGCTAGGTCCATTACAAGACAACGGCGGTCCAACCTTCACTCATGCCTTGCTGCCCGGTAGCCCGGCCATTAACGCGGGCAACCCCAACTTTACTCCGCCACCATTGTTTGACCAGCGCGGCTCCGGTTTCGATCGGATAGTGAACGGCCGCATCGATGTCGGCTCTTTTGAAGTGCAAAGTGGGACGACACCCACGCCTACCGCCACGGTTACTCCTTCGACAACACCAACCGCAACGGGGACACCCACTGCTACACCAAGCCCGACGCCAAAAGCTACACCGACCCCTTCGTCGACTCCGACGGCAACTGCGACAGCCAGGCCGAGAGTTACTCCAACACCGAGACCCGAACCAACACCAAGATTGCGTCCTGCTCCGCGGTCCCGATTAGCGACGTGACCCCAAACCCTCCTTACTTCGTCCATTTCTCGCGGGTGCCATTCTGATAGCGGATGTCGAGGACTGTGTGATCAGAGTACCGCTCGACACGAATAACCGTGATGATTTCGGCGGCGCTTGTTTTCGGATCTACTGTAACGACGATCTTGTTGGCGTCGCGCAGAGACCATTCGCCTTCTGAAACGCTATTGAAGCACCACACCTTATATTTTCCGTCTGCGGCGAAAAGGTGCTGACCCTCGCTGCAGTCGCCGCTCACTGTAGCCCACTTGCCTACCAGATCTTTCAGCGTAACACGAACGGGAACCGCCGTCGGTGTCGCTGCAAGCAAGATGACAGAGGCGACAACAACTAACATAGATTTTTCGAAGTAAGCCACGACAACATTAAGGGCGTCGTGCGTACGCGCAAAAAGACAAATCGCACCAGAGGAGGCGGGTATGTGTTTAGCCCTCATTCTCGACAAAGGCGTGTCGTCGGATGGTTCAACGCGGGCGAAGCGTACCATGGTAGGAATCCACCACCGTCCAGCCGCAGGCGGCCAGCGCCCACGAGACGATGAACTCGGCCCATTGCGACGCGTCCGCGCCTGTTATCACTATGGGTGCCCAGACCATCAACGTGAACAAGCCCATTTGCAGCGCCGAAAGTACCGCTGCCAGTCTTGAGCAGACACCGATAACCATCGCGACGCCCGCGGCAATGAAGGTGTAGCCCGTAAAATATGCCCAACTCATATGCGCTGGCACCCAGCCAGGCACCAAGTCTGCCGTCACCTTGGGATACATGAAATGAGCTAAACCAAAAGGAATCAATGCCAAACCATAAAGTGCTCTCGCGATACGCACCCCCCTATCGCCGATTGCAAAACCAAGGTACTTCCTGTCCCAGTCACCGGCGAACCTGGCATAGAGTACCCAAACTGCAGCCGCAATTACCGCGGTCTGGCAGCTGGCCCACCAGACGTCTACAGTGAGCGACACAAAAAGCCGTGGCACTCTCAACACCAGCAGCCACAGCAGGACATAAACGAGAAGTACGCGCGCAGCCGCAGTTGCTGCACGTTGCCAGAGAAGGCCTAGCCCGGATAACAGGGGAACCAGAGCGCAGAGATAGATCAATACCTCGCGACCCGGCACATCTTTAGATACCGGCTGCCAAATGGGTGCGAAGTTGCCTCTGATCAAACCCAGGATTCCGAGCATGATCATGGTCAACGCAAAGGCGGCATGACCCCAACTCGCCACGCGAATGGCGCGGCCCTGGATCGCATTCCAGTTCATCGACCGTTCTGAAACATATCACGACTGCCGCCTAACGAAAAAAGCATCTTGGCTTCATCCCTTGGTTAGGCCCGGTTCTCCGTAATGGCATGAATAACATGCGCATCGATGGACGGAGAGCCATGAGTGTACCTGGCCTTCGCCGCCCGAGCTCAGGCAGGCGTACTCCTTACCCCTGCGCGGGCGAATCCACCACGAAATATGCGAAGAACCACCGTCGCATCATCACCGATCGCCCGGGTTATAGTTGTGAGCTTCCCGTGACAGTTCTTCCGCGCTAACCCGTACGACGTGATTAGCAGTAGCGTTCGCCGCCGCCCAGCTGCCACTTCCATCAACTTCCACCCAGCGACCGGGCAGACGACTTCCGGTGAACGCCGGCATCCAAACCCTATGTTTGCCTTTCGTTACAGTTACGGACGCGCGCGTCGGCTTAAGCTCAAAATTCAGCTGTGTGGACTCATCTGGGACGAGCGTCGTATTATTGACGGAAGCCTTCACGGCGCCATTCACAACCAGTGTCACCCGGTAGTTGCCTGCGGCGAGACCCTCTAAATTGTAACGGCCGCTTACATTCGTTTTAACCGTCGTGAGCAATGTGCCAGTGTTTGTTGCTTCAATTCGGATATCCGCGCCTTTAATTGGATGTCCGCTAGCATCCCTGACAATTCCCTGGAGTTCGGAACTCGCGCCCGATGCACCTGCGGCACAAAGCGTGAAGCCAATAAAAGCAATCCAAATAGATTTGATAAACATAACCAGAAAGAGGTGGCGACCCGGCAAACGCACAATGTCCAGTTGGCCAATTTCGATGTGACCAGTTTGCGTATTATCTGGCTCCGTTCGGACGCGCTTCGGGTTGCCTACTAGGGCAGCACCTCATCTTGAGAAAACATTCGCTGAGTGCGAAAGTTGCCTCGTGAAAATGAACGCTGCGCTTCACGGGCGCACAGTCTCATCGGTCCCAAAGCGGCGGCGTCGTTTAGTCATGTCCTTCGAAATGGTGCGACTGGATCGCGCATCGTCCGAGCCGCTTTACCAACAGCTCTACCGTCAAATACGAGAAGAACTTGAGAGCGGCAGTTTTGATTCAAACGCTTCCCGTGTGCCTTCCTCACGAGCTCTCGCTGAAACTCTACGGATTTCGAGACCGACGGTGAATCAGGCGTTCTCAAAGCTTCTTGCCGAAGGCTATCTTCAAACCCGGAAACGGTCCGGCATTTTTGTTGCCGATCATTTACCGGCAACCTTTCTGAAAGCTGCCACGCCAACGACCGCCACGCGCACCGAGCATTCCCCGCGTGTCGCCCGGCGAATAACCAGAATGACCGACTTTCGCAGCAGCCGGCAACTCGATGTCGGCATTGGCGGCCCGCCAAGCGTAACATTCGTAGCGGGATTGCCGGCAGTTGATGAGTTTCCGATTGCTGTTTGGGAACGCTTGCGCGAGCAGGTTTTGGCAAAGAAGGGAGCCCACCTGTTACGCTATGCCTCGAGCCGTGGCGACATCGAACTACGCAAGGCGATCGCTGCTTACTTGTGCGACTTTCGCGGCGCCAATTGTCATCCCGAACAAATCATTGTGGTGGGCGGCATGCAGCAGGCGATGCTGGTGTGCGCGCTCGCGTTAATCAATGAGGGTGAAATCGCATGGATCGAAGATCCCGTCTTTCTTCAGGCCCGTAATGTCCTCGCTTTTGTCGGCGCCAAAATAATCCCCCGCCCGATCGATCGCGAGGGGCTGGTAATCGGGAAGTGCTCACGGCAAAATTCTCCCAGACTCATTCTCGTTACGCCTTCGCACCAGTTTCCGCTGGGGGTGACGATGAGCTTGAATCGGCGGAAAGCTCTGATCGAGTTCG
The DNA here is from genome assembly GCA_036522635.1 of Candidatus Udaeobacter sp. Classification (GTDB taxonomy): domain Bacteria; phylum Verrucomicrobiota; class Verrucomicrobiia; order Chthoniobacterales; family UBA10450; genus Udaeobacter. Next base: position 3,621 of record DATDFM010000026.1, read on the forward strand.
CGGAGTCTCGCGACGGCTACATCCTGGAGGATGATTATGATTTCGAATTTCGTTTCGATGGGCCGCCGCTGCCATGTCTTCAAGGTTTGGACCATGCCGGGCGGGTGCTTTATTCCGGCAGTATGAGCAAGATCCTTTACCCGTCGCTGCGTCTCGGTTTCCTGATCGCACCGCCACAACTCGTCGACACTCTGGTCAAGGTGCGCGCTATCATGGATCAGCACTCGCCAGCGATTGATCAAGCTACGCTGGCGCGTTTCATCACTGAAGGATTTTTCCTTAGCCATGTAAAACGCATCCGCGAACTCTATGCCCAGCGGCGTCTATTCTTTATCAAACAATTCCAAAAATGGCTGGGCGACTATTTCGACCTGGAAGTAACGCCGGCCGGTTTGCATTTCGTTGCCTGGTTGCGGCGCAGAGAAGATTTACCGTTATTCATGCGTGCTCGCGAGCAAACCGGCGTTTGGCCCCGGCCTCTTTCTTTCTTCTGCATCAAGGCCCAGTTTGATCCGGCGTTCGTCTTTGGATTCGCGGCCTGGTCGCCTGCGCAAATTGAACAAGGTTTGGCAAAACTGGCATCGACGGTCAAACAACTGAAGCAGCGTGGCGCGGGAAACGGTTCGTCGTTTCAAATCCAACCTTTCTCATCTGCTAAGAGTCCATACTGGCCGCAGACAACTGTCACATCAAGTTAGTTGCCTAACGAGCCTGGATTGGACGCAAAACAACCGGGCCTTTTAATCCAAGGCGGACTCAGAAAGACTTGCGGAGGCAGCCCGCGGCTTGCGTTTCATTTGCGAAGCGCGCGGTCGTCCACCTGATGAGCGGCTCCTCGAGCGGTGTGCCGGGCTGGATGATCGTGAGGTGGTCCCGGCCGGCAAATGTCCAATACTCCAGTTGTTGACCGGCAGCGCAGCGCTCTTCGACATAAGCGTTGGTGGCTGACGGTGGCACCACGATGTCCGAGAGACCTTGCGCGATTACGACGGGCGCGTTTATCAGACCGTTCGGCGTGTTCTGCTCGAGCCGAGTTTGGAGCGCTTTGTTCGAAGTCGTCGCTAATGCTGGACCCTCGAACGTCGCCGCCAGTGCCGCAATGCGTTGCTGATCCTCGGGCGGAAGGAAGTCGCACAAATTTACTATCTCACGCGCAGCATCGAGCGCCTCCGGGCGAATCGCTTGCTCGAATGTGATGTCAGGGTAGAAGCGGCTGTACGACAGCGCCAGATACGGTCCAAACAGCTTGTTCGCTTCAACGTTCATATCCAGAATCTCTTTGATGTTCGTGGCTGGTGCGATTGCCGCGACACCGCGAATTTCGAGTTCCGGTGCGTAGCGCGGTCCAACGATGCCGGTCCAAAGCGCCGCGTGCCCTCCCTGCGAGTAACCCCACACCACCATGCGTTTGTCGAGCGCAAGCTCAGACATCTGCCGTGCAGCACGGACGGAATCGAGCGCCGCACGCGCCTCCCCTTCGCCGATCAGGTAAGGATGCGGACCGCCTTTTTCTGCGAATGAGTAATCGGTCGCGACCACGACCCACCCAGCCGGTACCATACGATCGCGTTCGGGGATGCCCTTGCTCGCCGCCGACAGAAGCGACGGCATGCATTTTTGTAACAGGCCCGTCGTTGCGTGCTCCCATGCGATAACAGGCCGCGGGCTCGTGGTGGAGTCGATCGGCGCGAACACTATCGCCACCGCCATCGCCGGCGTATTATCGTCGACACTTGTTGCATAAAGGATGCGCCAGCCTCGCACTCCCGCTGGCGATATGACATCCTTGAGCCGTTCGCTCCGCAGTAACGTGCCAGGCTTCCGAGGCAGGTCCGCCGGCGGATCGTAAAACGCATCCGGCGCGTGCATCGTGATACTCACGCGGCTCGTTTGAGGTATCGGCGTAGTACCCGACTGTGACGATGGTTGTTTGGGTCGATTGCATCCAACTGCTGCGAGAAGGACGATCAGAATTTCGAAGCTGATCAGACAAAGCTTGGCAAAGTTCATAAATCCCTTCTTCCAATGAACTGCGATCTGCTGTCGTTCTGCGGCGAAACAGGCCTAACGCAACGAAGTTAAACTAGTCATGCGCTTTGGCTTCGGATGCCAAATTCTTAACATGTTCAGGGTCCAATTTTTCGTGCACCAGCTTAAAAGAACTCACTAGCTCCTTTACCAAGGGATCCACGTCCCTTCTAGCTGGAGAGACCGAGAGAACAAAGACGCCATCGTTTGCTGCAAGCCCAATCAAGTAAGATGACATTTGCGTGCCTTTGTCATTGGACACTCTTATTTCAGTCACTTTTACGTCCTTAGCCGATCCCGTCAGATCCTGCCGAACATTACTTTCCACTTTACTGGCGTGTTCATGCCAGTAATCGATTTCCCACTGAGCATGTGCATTTAACAAATCCTTTTGGTCACGAAATTCTTTTTTATCTACAAACGAAACCATCATCCCAATCTTATTTGGCAGTAGCACGTGATAAGCATCTTGGAGTTGAGCGTTATTGCCTTTGACATGGAATTCAGCGTACTCATTGCCGTGTCCGTACAAACCTTTCCATCCGTCAGCAACTTTCAGGTAGATTGGATCTGTCGCTGACTCTGCCGGGATCACACTGACAAATAAGACACTGCCGAGTAGTAAGACCGATAAACGAAAAAGGCATTTCATAGGTCTCCCAGCGGGTAACAGAATTAGACTGCAACATGCAATCTATTTTTGCCTGGATAGAGGCAGTGTCCATCAAAAGCCTGCTAGATGGCAATCTCCAACGCAGCGGTAGAACGACCTATTTCAATCGAAAGTCCTTTTCGACTATTGGCTCAACGCTCGCAGATGTGACAAACCTCCCGGCGATTGCGCCGGAAGGTTTGCAGGACGGCTATAGGGCAATGTGAAGGTCCCAATCCTCAGCGCGCGGGCACTGCACCTCCCCATGCCGCAGGCGCTGGGTTAAGTGGAGCACGCAGCGATCGGGAATCGTTCGCCTTCACCTGGGGCCCCGCCGGTTGTGTCGGCGGTGTGCCTGTAACGCGAGCCAGGAATCCGTGGGCAATGCCGGAAGCATCGGCGAAACGGCCACAAATGATTCCCTGGTCATTGATTCCGTTAAGTGATGTAAATGTGGAACCGGGATAATCGAACGTGGCGAAGCTGTTCGGCGTGAGAAAGAAAAGTCCATGAGTCGTGCCCGAGCTATCCGCATATCTGCCCACCACCCAGTTTTTGCCATTGAGCCCAAAGAGGACTGTCCCGACGGAACCTGACGGATCAATCGGGAAGTGCAGAGACCCATTAGCATCGCGGTAGTACCCGTGAAGAACTGCTGAGCCGTCCAGGTAGTATCCCACCACCAACTGCTGCGAATTATTGATCTCGTAAGCAAAGGTCGAGCCAGCTCCCGGGACACTCCACGAGGTCAGGACTCCGCCAATACTGAAGAACGCTTGGAAGACTCCGCTGCCGTCAGGATCAAACGCGCCGGTAAAAGCCCCGGTATCGTTTATACTAAGCAGATTGGTCTGGACCGTGTTCGGAACGTCGTATTCTGTGAAGGTACCATTGGACAGGAAAAACGAGTGAAGGGTACCATCGCTGATAGCGTAGTCACCGTTGACAGTCCGTGAGTTATTAATGCCCCGGCCTTCGGTGAAGCCCACGTTATCGTTAGGGTCAACGATCGGGTCGCTAAAGCTACCATCGCTGAACCGGACAAACGCTCGCGCCACTCCGTTCGAGTCGATGTATTCACCGACGACGTCGCCTCTTTCATTAATTTTTTGCGGCAAGGTCGAATTCCCGGCCCCGGGATAATCGAAGGTAGTGATTACTTCAATAGATCCCGAGCTTGCTGCTTGCTGAGCGAATGCTCCCATAAATGGGAACACGAATAGAACTGCCAGTATGCTGATTGTCTGTTTTGTTTTCATGCTGCTTTTTGCCTCCTTAGTTGAATTTGCCCATTGCTTAACTGCGCATGCAGCAATCGCACAATGCCCACTTGGCGAATTTCGATGTGACCAGTTTGCGTGTAAC
>DATDFM010000027.1:0-13825 GCA_036522635.1 Candidatus Udaeobacter sp.
GTTTTCAACATCATCCGTGAACTACCCTCGAGCGAGATTCAGATCGATGTCGATGGAAAAAACGCCGCGTCGATCCGTAGCGGCCAAAGCTTTTTCAAGATTCTCGGCCTCCCGGAGGACGAATTTCCTCCTCTCCCTAAATTCGAAGGGGCGAAAGTTGTCACGATGCGGCAGAAAGATTTGCGCGACGGTTTGCGCAAAACTTCTTACGCGATTTCTACCGATGAAACTCGTTACGTGCTCAACGGCGTCCTGTTCAGTTTTAAGGACAACAAGCTAACGCTGGTGGCAACCGACGGGCGGCGCCTCGCCATGGCAGAAATTGAACTGGAATTCCCTCGAAGCCATGAGTCGGACCTGATTATTCCGACCAAAGCGGTCACGGAATTGCAGCGTCTGCTTACTGATGACGGCGACGTGAAGGTGAGCATGAGCAACGGCCAGATTGCGTTCGATCTCAACAAGACGCTGCTCGTGTCCAAACTGATCGAAGGCAATTATCCGAACTATCGCCAGGTCATTCCGGGCGAAGCGAAAGAGCGCGTAAAACTCGAGCGCGAAATGTTTCTGAATTCACTGCGACGTGTTTCGCTTTTGGCCAGCGACAAGTCGCACTCGGTGAAACTGAATTTCAGTAAGAACAATCTCGACATCACGGCCAACACGCCGGAGGTCGGCGAGGCCAAAGAATCGCTCGCCATCGCGTATAAAGGGCGCGAGTTCTCCATCGCCTTCAATCCGGAATTTCTCATGGCCCCGCTGCGTGCGCTCACGGAGGACGAAGTGTTTCTCGATCTCATCGACGAGATGAGCCCTGGTGTTGTGAAAATTCAAACGCCGTTCCTCTACGTCATAATGCCGATGCGCATCAGTTCGTGATGCTGTAGCCACCGGCCTGTGGCCAGTTCGTGGAAATGCTTCCCGAATGACAAAGATGGCGCACAGGGCCACGCCTACGGCTAAACGGCGCGAAAATTTTACAACACCCGGCGCTGCGGCATTGCCGATTGTACCATCATCAATTCGGTGACGTTCTCCGGCGTCAGCAAGCCGACCAGTCGTTTCATGCGATCCAACACGGGCACGGCTGGGCAATCTGACTCTTGCATGATCCGAAAGGCATCCTCGAATCGTGTGCCGGTTGTCACTGTCGGAATGTCGCGCCGCATCACATCGCCTACGCGAAGTGCTGGATCATTTTTGCGCAAGGCCGCGATGAGATCGTGACGAGTCAATAAACCAGCGACATTCCCCGTTGCATCCACGACGGGAAAGTCGTGCTGCGAAGTCGCAAGCAGTGCATCCACCGCTTCCTCAAGCGTCGCGTCTGCGGCCAGCGTGCGGAAGTCACGCACCATTGCACTGGAAACTGGAAACCGGCGCGAGACATCTTTCATTTGCGCCAACGCCGCCTCTTGCGTCGCGCCAATATAAACAAACAGGGCGATAAAGATCAGGAATGGGTTCCCGAGCAGTCCGAGGAACCCAAAGACAAATGCAAAGCCCTGCCCAACGGTAGCAGCAACTTGAGTGGCGCGCGCATAACTCATACGCGTAGCGAGCAGCGCACGTAGCACCCGGCCCCCGTCCATTGGAAACGCCGGCAGCAGGTTAAACAGAAGCAACATAACGTTCATTGTAAACAACAAGTCTGGAATGCTGTTTTTGGTGCTCAGCGGATAATCCCATGAACCGCCGCCGATGAACGCACCGAGCGCGATCAACGCCGTCACAGCTGGACCTGCTACGGCGATGACGAGTTCCTGGACCGGTTCGTCTGGAATGCGTTCCAAACGCGCCACACCGCCGATGGGCAACAACGTGATATCAGGTGTGTTGATTCCGAATGCTTTTCCGGCCAAAGCGTGTCCGAATTCGTGTAACACCACGCACGCGAACAACAATAGAACGAACAAGACCCCGCCCACCGCTGCGGACGAGCCGCCGTGCGAATAATAGACAAATCCGATCCACGCGATTAGCAGCAGGAAAGTGATGTGAATCCGCAATTGGATCCCGGCAACGCGAAGAATTGGAATCGACCAGCCCATGCGAATTAGTGTTCCCTCTGATTAAATCGCGCGCCAGCGCTGTTTTAAACTTCAATTGACTCCCATGCAGCTCTTTGACGTTGCAATCGTCGGCGGCGGACCGGCCGGATCGAGCTGCGCCGCGTCTTGCGCCGCAGCCGGTTTGCAAACGCTTGTAATCGACCGGGAGAAATTTCCGCGGGAGAAAGTTTGCGGCGATTGTTTGAATCCTTCGTGCTGGCCCGTCTTGGATCGGCTCGCCGTCGCGGAGAAAGTGAGGGATTTGCCGCATTCGAAACTTTGTTCGGTGGCGTTCATCGCGATCGACGGACACGAGGTGACTTTTGATCTCCCATCGGGCGCCGATTGCGAGATTTCGGTGAAGCGCAGTCTTTTTGACGACCTGCTGTTAAGACGGGCTCGCGAGCTTGGCGCCAACGTCCACGAACAAATCACTGTGACCGGATTGAGCAGAAACGACGGCTGGAGCATTGAAACTGCCTCCGGCCAAACCTTTCACGCCCGGATGTTGGTCGGTGCGGATGGACGCAATTCTACCGTCGCGCATTTATGCAATTTGTTGCCGCGTCCTGCGCGAGAACGCGTGGCGCTACAGGCGCATATCCCGCTGCCGCGAGACTTTGGGAACCGCATCGTTCTACAATTCTTGCGCGAAGGTTATTCGGGTCAGGCTCCAGTAAATGAAAATCAGTTGAATCTCTGTCTTGTCGGCACGCCGCCAACAATTTCCAGGCTACGCAAATGGGCGGGACGCCAATTTGATCTGCCTGCAAATCAACCGTGGCGTACAATCACGCCGCTAACCCGTTCTTCAGTTCCATCCGCTCATGAAAATCTATTTTTCATCGGCGACGCAGCTCGTGTGGTGGAGCCATTCACGGGAGAAGGAATCTATTACGCCCTGCGCTCTGGCGAACTAGTCGCCAAAGCACTCGTAAAGATTATTCTCGGCGATGATCAGAAGTCGGCGTTGCGCGAATTTAATCGCTCTTACTCTCAAATGTATCGCGGCCGATTATGGATTAATGGCCTCGCGCGCGCGGCGGTCCTGAGGCCACGACTCGGCTCGTTCTTCATTCACACCGCGCGAATGAATCCGTCGACATTGAAATTGCTGACTGCAAAAATTGTGTCGCCGAGCTAAAACGCTTTCACAATTTGGCTTTTTGAAGTTTTCGGACTCATCCGAGCGATTGCGTCGCTGCTTTCACAGTGTTCGCCATCAGCATGGCGATCGTCATTGGCCCAACTCCGCCCGGAACCGGCGTAATGGCCATGGCTTTCTTCGAGACCTCGTCGAATGCGACGTCACCCGCCAGCCGATAACCGCGCGCGCTCGCCGCGTCATCAACGCGATTAATTCCCACGTCAATGACCACCGCGCCGTCACGGATGTGATCGGCTTTCAGAAATTCTGCTCGCCCGATCGCGGCAATAACAATGTCAGCCGAGCGCGTAATCTCCGTAAGCTGGCGACTGCGCGAATGCACGACGGTGACCGTTGCGTTGCCCGTTTTGTTTTTCTGCATCAGCAGTAGTGCCACAGGTTTGCCAACAATCATGCTGCGACCGAGGACCACAACATGGGCCCCGTTGATGGCGATGTCGTTTTCCAAGAGCAAACGTTGCACACCGAGCGGTGTGCACGGCACAAATCCGCTCGGGTCCTCGAGCACAAGTTTGGCGACATTTTCCGGGTGAAATCCGTCCACGTCCTTGCACGGATCCAGCGCGCGTACGATCGCTGCTTCATCGATATGCTCGGGAGGCGGCGACTGAACAAGAATGCCGTGAACGGTTGAGTCGCGATTCAATTCCTCGACGCGCGCCAGTAATTCGCTTTGCGTGGTGGAGGCGGGCAGTTCCAGTTTGATTGAGTGCAAGCCGAGCTCGCGGCACATCTTGTCTTTCGAACGCACATAAGCACGCGAAGCTGGATCATCTCCTACGAGGACTACGGCAAGACCTGGCGTTACGCCCTTTGCTTTCAATTCTGCAATGTTATTACGAAGGTCAGCGTAAACTTTTTCCGCGACAGCGCGGCCATCGATCAATTTTGCCATAGATGAACCGGAACCGTGCCTGCGAGTACGCGTCGCGCAAGCGCGCTTTACTGTAGGCGCGCCCCTGTGGGAGGCGCACTGAAGGTAATCTTATCGCCACGCTTCCCACACGGAAGTGGCTCAAGGATCCGCTCAGCGTATTTCAACCAGTGACATCATTACGTCCTGAACACGACGGCGTTCGGCTTCGAACTCCTCAGGTGTGCCAGTCGGGTTAACGTGGTGCGGTTGACTGATCAGCACACGCACGTTGGAAAATGGTTGCGGGATGATGAACCGATCCCAGCTCCCCAAGCGCCAGCAGCGCGAATACTCCAGATTCATTGGCAACACCGACGCACCGGATTTCTGTGCCAGAAAAACGATGCCGGGACCAAGCTCGTAAAGCGGGCCGCGTGGACCGTCAGGCGTGATGACCACGTCGCGTCCTGACGCAAGCTCCTCTGTAAGCTGAAGGATTGCGCTCGCGCCCAGACGGGAACTGGAACCGCGAATGACATCGTAGCCAAAACGGCGAATGGCATCGGTCAACAGATCGCCGTCGCGGCTGGCGCTAATCAGCGCGGCGCCACGACGATTTGGAAAAAACCGGCGCAATACCAGTGGGAATATCAGCAGTCGATTGTGCCAGAGCGAACCGATGTAATTTTCGGTGACAGGTTTGCCGAGGATGCCCGCACGATCTTCAACCTCATAACGCAGCGTGCGCTCCCAGACCTGCAATAAACAAACTCCAAATGCGATTAGCCATCGCGCCAGCCTGCCTTCAATCTTCAACTCTTCTTGCGCGACGTTTTCGCCGACCCCTTTCCTTCACCCCAGCGATATGCACCCTGGCTGGGTAACCCGATTTGGTCGAGGATTCGCCAAACCACAGTGTCGACGACGGCGGTGAGAGAACTGGGGCGACTGTAGAAGGAGGGAATCGCCGGGAGAACAATCGCGCCAGCCTCAAGCAAGGTCACAACGTTGCGAGCGTGTATTAAATTCCATGGTGTTTCCCGGGGAACCAAAATCAATTTCCGTCGTTCCTTCAAGAATACATCGGCGGCGCGCAAGAGGACGCTGTCGCTGGAACCGGAAGCGATTCGTCCCAGCGTAGCCATTGAACAGGGAACGATCACCATCGCCTCGAAACGCGCCGAGCCGCTGACAAACGGAACATTCATGTCGCGTTCAGAATGGTTCGAAACTTCCGCGGGAACCTTGAAACTATCGAGTTCCTGCCTCGCAACTTCCCTGGCGTACGCGCTCATTACCAGATGCACCTCATGCGCAGCGCAATCGATTTGCTCAAGCAAACGCTTCAGATAAATCGCTCCACTTGCACCAGTTGCGGCAATTACGAGTTTCATCCTGTTATTCCGAGCGAAGCGAAGCGTAGTCGAGGAATCCCGCGGAGCAACCAAACGGCAGTGCTCGGATTTGATTCGACCAGTTCGTCGGGCACGGAACCAAGACGCTTGCGCTGCGTTTCTTCTTCAACGAAGCGTTTCAATTCTATGCCGAAACATAGCCTCACCGGAAACATCAAAGTGCACCGCGCATTTGCCTCGAAATTTTTGGGGAACCGGAGGGACATTCTGGTGTATTTGCCGCCCGGTTATCGGCGATTCTCGTGGAGGCGGCATTCGGTCCTTTATCTGCACGACGGACAAAATGTCTTTGACGCGGCAACTTCGTTCGGCGGCGTCGAGTGGGGAGTCGATGAGACAGCGGAACGCCTGATTCGCACCAAATCCATCGACCCGGTCATCATTGTCGCGGTGGCGAACATGGGTGAGGACCGCGTGAACGAATACACGCCCACCCCAGGCGTTATCGAAGCGAAAGGCAGACGGAAAAAACGCAGCCGCGGTTTGGCGCGAGTGTATGGCCGTTTTCTGATTGAGGAACTGAAACCTTTTATCGATAGAACGTATCGGACCCGGCGCGGTCCAACATTCACCGGTTTAGGCGGCTCATCTCTGGGCGGTCTCGCAACGCTGGCCATTGGTCTCTTGTATCCACAAAAATTCCGCCGATTGATGGTGATGTCGCCGTCCGTCTGGTGGGACGACTTCGCGATTTACAGACTGCTCGATTCGATGGAACAAAAACCTCCATCAAAAATTTGGCTCGACACCGGCACAGCCGAGCCCGGTTGGGAACAATCCCGCGAACTGTGCAAACGACTGATCGAGAAAGGATGGAAACCCGGCAAGGACATTCAATACATGGAAGCCGATCACGCCGATCACAGTGAAGCAGCCTGGGCAGCAAGAGTGGAACCGGCGCTGCGGTTTTTGTTTCCAGTGGGGAAATAAGCTTGTAGCCGATTCCCTGTGGGAAGGGCGTGGATAATGTGAGGGAAATTTTACGCCACCCATAGGGCGGCGGCTACAGTCTTGTTGCAGGTGGCGCCGGCGACGGATTTGGCGGCAAAGGCTCCGGGGGAGGCGTAGGCGACGGCGGAGCTGGTCTCGGCGGTGACGGAATTTCTGGCATCTGTTCCGATTAGGGAATCGCTTTTACTGCAGCGGTTTGCCGTAAACTTGATAAAGGCGAACAAAGCCGCCGATAAAATCCCAATCTTTCTGATAAGAAAAAGCGCGATCGTGTGAAGACCACGTGAGATCGCGCGGTGACTCTGGATGATTGGGATCGTACACCAGATAGTGATCAACGCCGGGATTTGGCGATGAAGATTTCAGCTTATAAATCAAAACCGAGTGATTGATACTGAACCGCGGGTACGTGGTAAGAAATGCGACGAATAACTCACCTCGCGCCAGGGCGGCATTTAATTCGCGGTGCGTCCGTTCCTGGTAGCCTTTGCCGTCTTGAAACATCATTCGGGCATTGCTGATTCGAAAATAACTCGGCCAACCGTGACCGATGCTTAATTGCACGAGCTCACGACGCGCCTTGCTCATTTCCTTCAGGTCCTTGTATCCCGGGAAGACGATTCGTTGATTGTCCGGCAATGGACTTCCCCAAGCCGCCTGGCGTGTCAGATCACGGACACGAGCCGCGAGCGACGCATCATCCAAGGGTTTACTTCGCGGCTCAAACCGCGCGAATTTCTTGAATTGGGCCGCCGTACGGGACATCACGAAGCAGTGACGATTGTATGCGTCTCGTTTTGTCGCAGACGATTTCCGCAAAGAAGCGTGACCTTCGTGGTATTCGAAGACGGTCTGATTAGCGAAGGCAAAAGTGTCGCGGTCGAACCGAAAGTCCGACGATGGACCGCCGGCGCGTGCGAACGTAACAGCCGCAAAGACACAGAGCCAGTAAGCGCCCACTGATTTAGCCCGGGTCCCAAACATCACATCAAACGCGAGCTGGGACAGTGACCGTTTTGCCTTCGGAGAATACGCCCAATCGCCGAAATTTTTGATATCGTCTTTCTAACAATTCCGCGACTGGAACTTTAGAAATTCGCTCCAGATTCGCGCGCAGCGCTTCACTGAGGTTCGCTGCGGCTAAATCATAATTGCGATGAGCGCCGCCCTCCGGCTCGCGGATAATTTCGTCAACGACCTCCAATTTCAAAAGATTTTGAGCAGTTAATTTGAGCGCCTCAGCGGCTTCAGCCGCGTGTCGCCGGTCTCTCCACAAAATCGCGGAACATGCTTCCGGGCTAATCACCGAGTAGTAAGCGTTCTCGAAAATCAAAACGTGATCTGCGACGCCGATGCCGAGCGCACCTCCGGAGCCGCCCTCGCCGATCACCGCTGCGATGACGGGGACACGCAGCTTCATCATCTCCCGAAGATTCACAGCGATTGCTTCTGAAATGTGGCGTTCCTCCGATCCAATCCCTGGAAAAGCACCCGGCGTATCGATCAAGGAAATTATCGGCATCCCGAATTTTTCGCCGAGACGCATCAAGCGCAGTGCTTTGCGGTAGCCTTCGGGATGGGCGCACCCGAAATTGCGCATTACATTCTCCTTGGTGTTGCGGCCTTTTTGGTGAGTGATAACGATGCAACGCTGGCTGCCGAGCATTGCCATACCGCACGGCATAGCGCGATCGTCGGCAAAGCGTCGGTCGCCGTGCAATTCGAGCCAGTTTGTAAAACAGCGTTGAATGTAATCGAGAGCGAACGGCCTTTGATTGTGCCGGGCAATTTGGACCCGCTGCCAGGCCGTTAGATTTTCGTAAACGTGACGGCGCGTTTCGCGAAGTTTTGCCTCAAGCTCTCGCACTGCCGAACCAAGATCGACGTCATGCTTCGTAGAATGACTCTTCAAATCCTGCAGCCGCCGCTCCAGTTCAAAAACTGGTTTTTCAAAATCGAGCGGTTGCCATTCCATGAGCGTTAAACCGTTAAAGCGTTGAAGCGTTGAGGCGTCAAGTGACCGCGTGTGCTCCCGGTTCAACGCATCACGCTTTAACGCTTCAACATCTTAGTCAATGATCGTCACAGAGGTATTTTTGTTAACGAGCGTGCTTAGCTCTTCGAGATCGCCGGCAGCCAGACCAAGGCCGGTCGGCGGCGGCGGCTGGTCGAGGTTGGGATGGGTTGCATCCGGCATGGCGTACAAAGTGTAAGCGGGTGCGCCGGCAAGCCTGATCCACTTTGCGCTGGCCAGGTACTCCTTGCTTCCCAAACCGACGCGTTTGCCACCTTTCCAAGCCATCGTTTCCGCAACTTTCGCGTTGATTTTTGCTGGGTGTTTCTGCGGCAGCTTTGCTTCTTTCACGTGATATTGTTTGAAAAACGCGCCGTGATTCAACAGCACAACCAGGTTCGGTTTACGCTGGATCACCATCGAGAAATCAGGATGCGAGATGAGCAGCTTGTCGCCAATCCGCAGCATGGTGCCGCTCATATTGTTCATCCGCATGATCATCTCAGGTGTCGTCTTCAGCTTGCGCGCAATCTTCGCCAGCACATCGCCAGGTTTCACAATGTATTCGGTCTTTTCCGGAGACGGACGGCGTGACAGCAAAATTTCGGCGTTCACTTCCCCAAGGATATCTTTGGCTTCATCGAGGTGTTTCCCATTGGGATATTTTTGGATAAAAGTCACAAACGCATCACGCGCTTCGGTGAGTTTTCCATCCTGACGGAGTTTCACCGCTGCCTCAAAATCCGGCAGACTGACGTCCACTGCGGGAGGCGGAGTGATTTCCCCGCGCTGCTCCTTTTGTACCTCGATTTCTTCTTTGACGAACGTGTTGTAACCAAACCAAGCGGCGCCCCCAAAAATCGCCAGCGCCAGCAGTAGGACAAAAAGCCATTTCATGACCTGGGTGGAGTCAAAGCGTTGAAGTGTTGAAACGTTGAAGCGTCAAGTCAATGCGTGATGGTTCCCGCTTTAACGCTTCAACGGTTCACGCTTCAACGGTTCTGCGCTTTAGCCCTGTTCGGCTTCGCCTCCAGGAAAAAACCGATGCCAAAGGCGTCCGATTGAAGGCTCTTCCTGGTTGGTCCAGGTAAAGTGGCAGTCCTGACAGTAAAATTCCTTGGGAATAATTTTCAGCGCGCAAAGCAAACCGACCAGTGCAGGTGTCAAAAACTTCCGCGTCATCTGCGGATATTCGATGTTGGAAGAGTTGCATTGCGGGCAACGAATCAGGGCAGCGGAGATATCTGGGTCAGTCGATTCCCAGTCAATCATCAGACCTTGCGCCTTTTCGAAATCGGTGTCTTCCACCATTACTTTGGCATTGGCCTGCGGCTTGGACATGAAGCCGAACTGCTGCACCGGCCCTTCATTGTGAACGTCGACCTTGATCCCTGCATCCTGAAAACGCCGTTTAAGTTCACGCGCTTTGGCAGGCTCATTAAATGTGGCAATGGTCACCATAAGTCTTCTTCATGCGCCGCGGCATCTGCCTCTGATCAAACATCAAATCGACGCCGAGCGCAAGATTTTGACGTCGGAGTGCTTTGCCGGTTGGGTGAACCCTGGCCGACGCATAGCGGCTAGTGCGCTACCGGAGGGAACCATTGGTAGAGCACTAAATAGACGAGGACTCCTGTGACAGACACATAGAGCCAGATGGGGATGGTCCAGCGCGCGATGCGCTTGTGCCGGTCCCATCGCCGACGGAAAACCGGGATAAGAGTCAAAACCACCAACGGCAGCGTCACAAACGCCAGCAGAACGTGTGAGGCCAGGACCGGGAAGTAGATCGCGGCGATCCAGCCGGTGTACCCGGAAGATTTTTCGCCAACCTGCGCATGATAAGTGACATACCCAATCAAAAAACAGACAGACGAAGCAAGGGCTATGATCATGCACACCATGTGGCGGCGCCAGGCGCCGCGCCGGATGAAGAACCATCCGGCAGAAATAAAAATGGTGCTCACGAGATTAAACGTGGCATTGAGGGCAGGTAGATCGGAGGTTGAAATCACGTCGAACCGGCTGAACCGTTAAGCCGTTAAATTGGTCTATCCCTCAGACGCTTCAACGGTTTAACGCCTGATTACGCATGCCCCTCGTTTTGGAACAACCGCCGGTTCACCGTTCCGCGCAGAAAAAACGACTGCGCCGGACGCGCCGCCTTATTGCCGTTGCAGTTCGTTTAACAATTCTCGCTGTCGTCGTGGCAATCTTCGCTGGCGGTTACTATCTGGCGAGACGCGGGTTTGGGCGCGAATGGCGGTCCCGCGTCGTGGAAGAGCTACACAAACGCGGTGTCGAAGCTCAGATTGGACGGCTCACGCTCGACCCCTTCCGTGGCTTGGTCGCGAAGAACGTAAGGATTTTCGATTATAGGAACCGCGAAAACACGCTGGCCCTGATCAGCGAAGTGTCTCTCGATATTAATTACGCAGCGCTCACCCATCATGAACCGTTCCTCAACGCACTGGATGTGCGGGACGCGCAGATCACATTTCCGATCAAGACCGCTGAGGGAAAAGCCAGCCGCGCGCAGCTGACTAATCTCCGTGCGCACATTTATTTCCCGCCAGAACAGATTTACGTCAGTCAGGCGGAAGGGATCTTTTGTGGGATCCGACTGTCAGCAAGAGGACAATTAATCAAACGCAGCGATTACCAGCCATCGGCATCGATCACGCCGGAAGAATGGCAGAAGCGATTGACCCTTGCGCAGCGTGTCATGACTGAACTGCAAAAATTCAATTTCCCCGCAGGACCTCCGTCGTTGCAGTTGAAGTTCAGCGGAGACGTTGCAGACCTCGAAAATGCCAGAATCGAGGCGACCTTACGCGGCGAACGACTAAAACGGGGTAGCTACGAAATTAATAATCTTTCCGCAGCGGCTGAATGGAACAACCAGCGCTTAGATATCGCGCACTGTGAATGGAGCGACAACAAAGGCACTTTTGCAGGTCGCGGCGATTGGAATCGGGAAAGCAACACCGCGAAATTTCAGATTCATAGCACTCTTGATTTGAAAACTTTTCTGAACGCTTTCGGCGTTGGTGAAGCGATCGCAGACGTACAATTTCAGTCGCCGCCTCTGCTCGAAGTTACGGGTTCAGTTAATTTGAGGACCGGTCGGTTTCGACCGGACGTGATCGGGCATGCTGGGGTTGAAGAGTTCACCTACAAGAAGGTGCCGTTTTCTGAGTTCAGCGCGGATTTTTCGTGGGATGGCGAACGCACTTTTATTCGAGAGCTACGTGTGCGCCATCAGACCGGGCAATTGCGAGCCGATCTCCTCGATGCGCCTAACGATTTCCGCCTAAATCTTGAAAGCACGATATCGCCAGAGGCAGTACGCCCGCTCGTCCCGCCGCCGGCAGGCGAGTTTCTGCGCGAATGGCAATGGCACCGTTCGCCGGCAATTCGTATGACCATTCGCGGTAGCGATCACAATCCAGAGACCTGGCAGGGCGAGGGCACAATTGCGCTGGGGCGCACCCGGTTTCATGGAACATGGATGAACGATGCCAATGCCAGGTTTCATTTCGCCGATGGCGCGGTCAGTTACGAAGATATTCACGTCACGCGTAACGAAGGCACCGGTTCAGGCAGTTTCACCTACGATTTCAAAAAACACGAGGTGCGGATCTCGAACATCCGCAGCTCATTGTATCCGGCTGAAGCAATTCTCTGGATAGACCCGAAAACTTCCAAAACCGTTGCGCCTTATAAATTCCGCCGCCCGCCAAACGTTGTGGCCAACGGTGTTTACCAGTTCCGCGGAGGCAAGAACACACGACTGGAGATCAAGGTCGATGGCGCAGGTGGAATGGACTATGTCTTTCTTGGCAAGACGCTGCCATTCGATCGTGTGTCGGCGCGATTGCTGTTCACGAACGAACGCCTGCAAATTAGCGATGTTCGCGCCGATCTCCTTGCCGGCACATTGCGCGGGAATGCTGACATCTCGCTGGCAAAAAATAATCCCTTTTACCGAGCCACACTCTCGGTAAGCGACATCAACTTCCCACGGCTCACCGATTTATATTTCAAGTACAAGACTGCACAGGGGCTGTTACGTTGCACCTATGACTTCAACGGCATGGGCAATGATTGGCGGACCATGCGAGGCAACGGAAAAGTTGAGGTCAGCAACGGTGATGTTTTCGCCATACCGATTTTTGGGCCGCTGTCAGGAATCTTGAATCACATCGTGCCCGGAAGCGGATACAGCATTGCCCGTAAAGCCGACGCGAAATTCACGGTCGAGAACGGCACCATCCACACTGAAGATTTTGAAGCCGCTGGTTCTCTCTTCAGCATGCTCGGCAACGGCGACATTCATTTTCTGGACGACAAACTTGATTTCAATCTGCGGTTGGACATGAAAGGGCCTGGCATCGTGCTAATGCCGATGTACAAACTCTTCGAATACGTCGGCGAAGGAAGCCTCAAGAAACCCGATTGGCACCCAAAAAGGTTTTAGCCGCTCTTGTCATTCTGATCCCGCAGTCGCGGGAGAAGAATCTCAGATCATCCGTTTAAGAAAATCAGAGATGTTTCGCTCCGCTCAACATGACAGTAACCGGGTGCTGCGATCACCGAACCGATCACTGATTACACATCACCGACCACCGATGCTCATTGGCGCGCACATGTCCATCCGCGGCGGGGCGAACATGGCTATCGAGCGCGCGCGGTCGATCCAGTGCACCGCGATGCAAATCTTCGTGAAAAATAACATGCAATGGTTCGCCAGACCGCTCACCGGCCAGGAAATCCGCGCTTTTCTCGATCACGTCCAACGCGGTGAATTGTTGTCGGTGTTCGCGCACGCCAATTACCTTATCAACCTCGCTGCGACCAACCCGCAATTCCATGCCAATTCCATTCGAGCGCTCGCCGAAGAACTGACCAGGGCAGATCAACTTGAACTCCCGTTTCTGGTGTTGCATCCCGGCGCGCATCTCGGTGCGGGGGAAGAAGCCGGCTTGAAGAAGATCGCTGATTCAGTCGACGAGGTGTTTCGGAAAATTCCGAAAGTGAAAACCAAAATCGCACTCGAGATTACAGCCGGCCAGGGTTCATGCATCGGTCACCGATTCGAACATCTCGCGCACATCATCGCGAACGTGCGCGAACCGGAGAGGTTACGCGTCTGCCTCGACACCGCGCATCTTTTCGCCGCGGGTTACGACATCAGCAACGAATCAGGAGCGAGAAAAACATTTCTGGAATTCGATCGTGTCATCGGTCGCGATCGTCTCGCGGCAATTCACGTAAACGATTCGAAGACAGGTCTGGGTTCGCGAGTAGATCGACACCACCACATTGGCAAAGGTCGAATCGGTCTGGACGCTTTCCGCTTCATCATGC
>DATDFM010000028.1:0-14911 GCA_036522635.1 Candidatus Udaeobacter sp.
AGACCGCCCGGTGGTGGTGGCCGCGGCTATGGAGGCGGCGGCGGTGGATACGGTGGTCGTCGCGAAGGTGGCCAGCGCAGGGGCTACTAGGAATTCGCTGGTCCCAACTGGTTTTTGTAGCCACGGCAAAGTTCGCCCGCCGTGGCAGGCGCCGCCGTACGCACTGGTAATTGTGCTCAAACGCGACGCGGCAGCGACGCAACGGCATCAACATTTTGATGAAGGTTTGGGCAGGGCTGGATTCGAACCAGCGAAGGCGTAAAGCCAGCAGATTTACAGTCTGCCCCGTTTGGCCACTTCGGTACCTACCCGTTAGCGCGAGGGAGTTCATATATCCTCGCGCTCCGAAGCTTGCAACTCGCATCAGTTTTCCTCCGGATATTGATGGCCTGAACCAAACCGTTAGTTCCTGAAATGGCGCTTCTGCGAGGGATTTTTTGGGTCGTGCTGTTCCTGGTTCTGACGTTTTGCTTCGTCGTGCTGTTCGACTACGGACCGCGAGATTTTGTCAACGGAGCTCAGAAAGAGTATGCCCGCCTAAAATCATTCGTCGTAAAGCGAACTGAAGAAATCGGGCAAACTAAAAAGGATCGCTGAACGCCGGGATCAACTACGGCTCAGCCATCACCAGAGTTTCTATCTGGAGCGGCGCGAGAAATTGTTTTGCGTTGTCGATCTGCAACACGGGGCAAGCAAGGTGTGCTGCCAGAAAGCTGATATCTGAAGTCGGAGCAATCGCGCCTTGAGCACGAATTTCGCAGGCAACTAATTGCTCGATCACGCGACGTAGCTTTTCAGTCAAATTGCGGTAGTCCGTAAACTGAACGGTGCAAATACCTGGCCCAGTCTCTTCCACAAAAGGGCTGAGAGTAAATGCGTGGTGAAGCAAAATTTCCTGTATCGATTTTTCCTGCGCCCGTGCACGAATTTTAATGACCACACGCAACGATCGCGCCAACGCCTGGCTCGGAGTCATTCCTTTTCGAATACCGGCGTTTTCTGCGGCTTCGTTGAGTTGAATGATGATTGGTTTCCTTTCGTGTTCTTCGATCAACGCTACTTGTTTTTCGCGCAATTCCGGCTGATGCCGCACCGCTGCTTGCAAATAGAAATTCGGTAGGTAAATCGTGGTGAACATCATTCTAGCTCACCGCTGATTTTTGATTTCCCTGGCTCGCCGTAGCCAAATAGGGAAGGCGGCACACTTCTGAAAGATGCGATCGTTTCACAACAATTCGTAGTCGTGAAAGCGCGTCCTCGGTTTCAAAAGTGTGAATGTCCCATGAGTTTTCGAGCACCAGTTTCAGGTGCGCGCTACTAACCATTTCATATCGCGTGAGAACGACACATGCCGTTGGCAGCGCCTCCACCAATCGTTGCAAGCGATACCAATTCGTTTGCGGAATTTTACGTAATTCCTCCGGTGCGTTTAGTGTCAGATCGAGAATAACCAGTGGGAAATTACCATCGCGCAAAAGTAGATCAGCTGCTTTCACGCCTTCAGATGCTTTGCTGCAGCGGATCCAAAGCAGGTGCTGCAGCCACGCATTATTCAACCCGCAAGGATCAAACGAATCGCGTCCATCAATCAACGCCATGAAATAATTGTCACGATACGCGCAATGAATGAGTGCGTGAATGAGTGATGCGCTTCCGGCGCTTATTCCCGGGCTGATCAATTCGGTGATCGCTCCACGCGGTAATCCGCCGCGAATGGGTTCTTCAAGAAAAGGTAAACCGGTACTTAAGCGGCTGGCTGTCGTCGATGAAGGATGAGGGAAACGCTTCGCCAGCAGGTTGCGAAGATCGATAATTTTGGCGCTCGCAGCCATGGGAAACAAACATGGCATACGTGAGGATATGTTCAAACGAACACTTCACTCCACCTGATCATGCCAAACTGCCCCCTACATGATTGCAATGTTTGATCACATATGTGAGCTAAAATTGAAATGAAGCCGCAGAAATTACGACCTCATCATTTGCGCTTGAATCTTCTATCAGTGCCTTTTCCGCCGCTTTTGCTTGCGGATCAATGACACCATCACACCTTGGATTTTAAGCTCGCGTGCCGGGACCAAATCGGGGTAACGCGGATTTTCCGCCTTCAGATATGGGCGGCCGCGCTCCATCACATAACGTTTCAATGACGTCTCACCGTCAATTAACGCCGCTACAATATCTCCATCGTGCACTTCTTTCGTGTCTTCCAAAATCACAATATCGCCATCCACAATGTGCGCGCCGATCATCGAGTCGCCCCACACTCGGAGTGCGAACGTCCCTCGATTCTTCAATACATTTGCCGAGCGAGTGTCCAGCGACACGTGGCCTTCAATGCTCTGCTCAGTCAACGCCGACATTCCGGCCGGAATCTGGCCGTAAATTGGAATGTCGGTAATCCGAACCTTCATCGCCGGCGTGATCAACGCGCGAGCCTTTCGTGCGTGCCGGTCGAGAAAACCTTTTCGCTCAAGCGCTGCGATGTACTGCATCACCGATGTCTGGCTGGCGAACCGGAAATGATTCTGGATCTCGCGCGTGCTCGGCGTAATACCTTTCTCCCGTTGCTCACGCTGAATAAAATCGAGCACACTCCTTTGTCTTTCGGTGAGCATCCAGGCACCATCCGTCAAAGCGCAGAATCACGCAAGTTCAAATGAACATTTCCTCTCATGCCGAGCGAAGTTGAGGAATCCCGCGGAATAGCCGTTAGATACGCAGCGGATCCTTCGACTTCGCCGCGCTTCAGTCGGAATGACTACAACCGCACCAGATCCACCAGGAACTGGCACCAAAGATAGATCATTCCTCGCCAGGAATATTTCACGTCGCCTGTAGCAGTTTGCTTCAGAACACCCTTGTGAATGTTGTGCGCGATCTGGTCGCGTAGATCTTGTTCGATGTCAGCCTGAATCTGCTCTTCATCCAACGGTTCGATCTGCGCTGGATCAACTTTGTTTCGCCGCAAAAATTCTCGATGACTTTGATCGAGTTGCCAGAAAGATCGATCCGGCCGCTGCCGATTTATCCGGAACGCCGGCGAGAGTTTTAAGCCGTAGGACAATGGATAATTCCACGTTGTCCAAACTGTGCCATCCTTGGTTCGCGATGAAATACGAAGGTAATAAAACGAGAAATCGCGCTGCTCATTCAGGCAAATCGCGGCCTGGGCGCGATCTTCTTCTCGATAGAATAATCGGAAAAACTGCCGGTAATCTTCCCAATCCCAACCGGCATCGCTCACGTAAAGGAACCCTTCCTCTTCGATCTCGCGCGTGATCTCGCTAAGCGCCGGAAATGTGTCTGATGACGGAGGGCTTTTCGGTCGAAGCTGCTTTTCTTTTGGAAGCCGCAGGGCACGAATCCGGGTGAGAATTTCCAGCCAGGGCAGGAACAGCCAGGCTACGGCTGCCACCAAGCCCCATATCCAATTGTTTGTAGCAAAATAAAAACCAAGGAATGTGGCGGCGAGAATCCCAAGTGCGCCGGCCTTCTGTGCATACGAATTTTGAAACGTGCGAAGGCCAAAGCTGAGCACGGCCACACCGAGCGTTAGAAGGAGACCGAAAAGCATCACGGAACAGCGCGCTACGGATTGATCTGATGCTGGTTCAGAAATTTTTGAAGCTGATTCGTGTCAAAATTCGCCAAAACTTTGTCGCCCGCAATAAACGTGGGCACATACGTTTGAGCTGAAAGCAGCTTCATCTCCTCGTACGCCTGCCGATCCTTGCCGACGTCAATCTCCTGAAAGCAATAGCCCTTCTCGCTGAGGTAATCCTTCGCATCAATACACCAGGAGCACCACTCACGACTGTAGAGCTTTAACTGCATCGGCGGGCGGAAATAAACCAGTCACTGCCTCGCCGTCAACTGGTACCTCACATGGCTTTCTGACGAGGTCATCGCTAGTACGATTTCGCCCAAACGACACGGCGCGCGCTCGGTTCGCCAGTAAAGATACATTTCCCGGGCTCGGACGAACCATCCAAGGGGACAACGCGAATCGTTACTTTCAGATCGTTCTTGATCCGTTCCTCGATTTCACGTGACCCGTTCCAGTGAGCAAGGGCAAAGCCGCCGTGGATTTCCGGTTTCGAAGGATTCTTCGCGGTGAAGAAATCATAGAAGTCTTCCTTGGAATTTATCTGGTGTGTATTCGCGTCCTGGAATTCTTTGGCACGCGCATATAGCGACTCCTGAATTGAGGCAAGAATTTCCGGAGCGCGGCCGGCGAATTCGTTCATCTGAATCGACTCCTTATTCTTCACCGCTTGATCACGTCGGCTCACTGTGACCGAATTTTTTTCAAGGTCGCGCGGCCCGATCTCAACGCGGACAGGCACGCCTTTTTTAATCCAGTCCCAATTCTTAACTCCACCGCCGAGGTCGCGGCGATCGACTTCAACCTCAATCGGAACATTATCGAGAAATGTTTTGGAGCGTAATTCGGCAGCCAGTCTGTCACAGGTTTCCAAAACTTTCGCGCTCATTTCTTCCTTGGTGATGATCGGCAGAATAACGATGTGCGTCGGCGCGATACGCGGCGGCAAGATAACGCCGTCGTCGTCGCCGTGCGCCATGACGACTGTGCCGACCATGCGGGTCGTCATGCCCCAGCTGGTGGTCCAGCCAAATTCCTGCTTGCCTTCACGCGTTTGAAACTGAATCCCGCTGGCCCGGGCAAAATTCTGCCCGAGGAAATGCGATGTTCCGGCCTGGATCGCCTTGCGATCCTGCACCATCGCTTCGAGAGCCATGGTCTCCACCGCACCAGGGAACTTTTCACTATCCGATTTTAGACCGGCGAATACCGGAATCGCGCAACGTTCGCGCACGAATGTTTCGTACACGCCGAGCATTCGCTTGGTCTCCTCTCGCGCTTCCTCTTCTGTTTCATGTACGGTGTGGCCTTCCTGCCACAGAAACTCTGTTGTGCGCAGGAACAGTCGCGTCCGCATTTCCCAACGAACGATGTTGCACCACTGGTTGATCAGAATTGGCAAATCACGATACGATTGCACCCATTTCGCATAGCTGGCGCCGATGATCGTCTCGCTGGTCGGCCGCACCACCAATGGTTCGGTCAATTTTGATTCCGGGTCGGGTACCAATCCGGCTTCCTTGTCGGTCTTGAGACGATAATGCGTAACCACCGCACATTCTTTGGCGAAGCCTTCGACGTGCTCGGCTTCCCTGGCGAAATAGCTCAGCGGAATGAACAGGGGAAAATAGGCGTTGCGATGCCCGGTGGCGCGAATCAGCGCATCGAGCTGACGCTGCATGTTCTCCCAGATCCCGTAACCCCACGGGCGAATGACCATGCAACCGCGCACGTCCGACGGTTCAGCCAATTCGGCGGCGCGAACCACCTGCTGGTACCACTCTGGAAAATCCTCGTCGCGTCGCGGCGAAATTGCGCTCTTTGTCTTAGCTGAAGTGTCCATTGTAAGATGGCGTTTTACAGCCGTAACGGGTGCGAAGCAACGCGCGGGCTTTCCAACGTTCTATACTTGTAGGGCCGCTGCGTCAGCCGCCAAGAGCTGTTTTTGCGCGATCTCGATTCGAGTATAACAGTTGTCGAGGCAACGCACTGGTCAGCAGGTTGACATTGGTGTATCCCACCGGTAGTTTCCGTGCTCTTTTTTCCAGACATGAAAACGTTTTCCGCAAAAGCCGCCGAAGTGCCGCGCAAGTGGTGGATCATCGACGCCCAAAACCAGGTGCTCGGCCGCGTCGCCGTTAAGGCTGCCAACTTGCTGCGCGGGAAAGAAAAAAACATTTTTACGCCACACGTCGACACCGGCGATTTTGTCGTTGTCATCAACGCGGAAAAAGTCCGACTCACTGGAAAAAAGGAAGAACAGAAAAGCTATATGAGTTTTTCCGGTTATGTCGGCGGACACAAATCTGAAAGTGCCCGAGCCCGCCGCGCGCGTCATCCTGAATTGTTAGTCGAACGCGCTATTCGTGGAATGATTCCACACAATCGACTCGGCCGGCATGTTTATCGCAAGCTGAAAGTGTATCGCGGCGATTCACATCCACACATGGCGCAACAGCCGGAAGCAGTCAAACTTTAGAGGTCCCGATATATGCCACAAGCTGAGGAATTCATCGCCACAGGTCGCCGCAAGACATCAGTCGCAAGCGTTCGCATGATGCCGGGCAGTGGAAAAATCGACATAAATGGTCGGACATTCGAAGATTATTTCCCGACTGTGCCGTTGCAGAATGTGGTGTTGGAGCCTCTGCAGAATGCGAAGGCGGTTAACACCTACGACGTGTTCATTCATGCCAGCGGCGGCGGAATAATGGGGCAGGCCGGTGCGGCACAACTCGCGATCGCACGAGCGCTTCTTCAAGTCGACGCAAACTTGCGAGGCCCACTCAAATCCGAGGGCTTGCTCCGTCGCGATCCGCGCATGAAAGAGCGAAAGAAATCCGGGCAACCCGGCGCGCGGAAGCGGTTCCAATTCTCGAAACGTTAAAGAGTCTTGTAGCCACGACCCTACGGGCCGTTTCTCCAAGCAAACAGCAGCGAAAGACCGGCCACAGGCCGTGGCTACAGCAGACGCCACGCCCTCCCTTACGGTTTGTTGGGCGATGGCGCGCCCTGGGGTTGGCCAGGCGCAGGCGGGGCTTGCGGCGCTGCGGCGGCAGGATTCGCCAACATCGGCGGAATCATTCCCGCGGGTGCCGGTGGCGGCGTAAACGTCGTGATCGGCTTCAGCAAGCGTAGTTGCTGCATCGCCTCGCCTGCCCAAAAACTCGTTCGGAATTGGGTAAGCATGGTTTCGGCGATTCGCCGGGCGTCGTCATTCCGATTTTTCGCCTTCAAAATGTACACCTGCGAAAGCATGGCTAACGGCGCGGCATAACTGTTGGGATAAGTCGACGCGATCTGTTGATACAATGCCAGGGCGTCATCGCTCTTACCCATCGACTCCAGATTGGACGCCATCGCCATCTTCGCCGTGCTCACGAACTCATATTGGGGGTACTTCGCGATGAAAGTTTCCAGCGTTTTGTTCGCCTCAGCGAATTTTCCCTCCTTACGCTGCGCTTCGGCGAGCAAAATGTATGCATCAGCGGCGGCAGATGTATTGGCGTAACGATCGATCACCTCTTGATATCCTTGCGCGGTACTCGCGCTGGCCAGGGCGGCGGATGCAGCGGACGCACGCCGATCAGAATAGAATCGATAACCCGTGAACACGATCGCCGCGAGCAGGAGAACGATTACTGCGGCAATAATCGGTTGTTTGAAACGCTCCCAGAAAAAATGCGTTTCCAGTGCGACATCACGGGATGGAGGTGGCGCTGTTGGCATAACCGTCGTGTGCTGGATTCAGTTTAAAACCGGGTGAGCGTGCTCTTATGCCACGCGAAGGTTTCTCGCGCAAGCGCAGCCGAGCAGGCATATCCGCGCGACAACTCATTTTCGGGCGATAAGATCCTATCTATGAATGCATTCTGGAACTCTTTTGAAACCTTGCTTGGACTCGGTGTGGAACCGCGAAATCTAACGTTTGTGCAAATTTCACTGCGCGGAATCATCGTTTTCCTTGTCACGCTGGCCGCGGTTCGGCTTGGACACAAACGCTCGCTGTCGCGGAAAACGCCGTTCGATGCCGCTTTGCTTGTCATTTTAGCAGCAGTACTTTCACGTGCGATCAATGGTTCTGCAGCTTTTTTTGCCACACTTGGCGGCGGCGTGGTTTTGGTTCTGCTTCATCGTCTCTTTGCTTTTCTTACATTCTATTCACATGGCTTTGGCATCCTGGTCAAAGGCAAACCTGACGTCATTGTTCGGGATGGAGAATGCGATCTATCGATGATGTGGCGCAATCATGTTTCCATGCACGATTTGGACGAAGATATGCGTCTTAGCGTTCATATCGACGACCTGTCCGGGATTCGAACCGCGCGCGTGGAGCGCAGCGGCGACATCAGCTTCATCAAAAAATTAAGTTGACCCATATGGCATATGATTTATTTGAACCTGAGCGACTCATGAGAACGAAAAAAAGGTGGATCAAACCGACGCTCAAAACGGTGCCGATCTTTTTTGAGTGCACTTGTTACGCCGGCGCGGTCTGATCGGGCGGGAAATTACGACTAGAAGTTGGGTTGATTCGGATCCATATCCTCGGCAGCGCGGCCGGCGGCGGCCTGCCACAATGGAACTGCGCGTGTGTGAACTGCATCGCGGCGCGGGCCGGAAAGATTGATCCGCAGACACAATCGAGTATCGCCATCAGCGGCGACTCAGACGAATTTCAGAACTGGTGGTTGATAAACGCCTCGCCGGATCTGCCCCGGCAAATCGAAAGCACAAAGGGATTGCAACCGCAGCGCGATCCGTCGCGCAACACTCCGATCGCAGGTGTTCTTTTGACGAATGCAGATTTCGATCATGCGCTGGGCCTGTTGCTCCTGCGCCAGCAGGAAAAGTCGCTCGTCGTTTATGCTACCGATGAAACCCGAACTGCGCTTGCATGGCTTGATCGCACTCTCGCGCGCTTCTGCGGAATCGAATGGCGGAATGCCACTTCGGATTTTCAACGATTGACCGGCAGCATCGCGTTTCGCGCTCTCGAACTGCCGCACAGTGTCGCGTTTCACTTTTTGGACGAAGTGTCCGGTCGTTTAATGCTAATCGCGCCGGCGGTCGGCGAGCTCACCCGTGAATTGTCTGAAGCATGTGCCAGCTCCGATGTAATCTTATTCGACGGCACATTCTGGATTGATGATGAGCTTGCAGCTGTGCGACCGGGCGCCCGGAGCGCTCGTGACATGAATCATCTGCCAATCCTTGCCGGCAGCCTTGATTTCTTGCGCCAATTGCCCGCGCGCCGAAAGATCTATACGCATATTAACAACACAAATCCGATTTTCATGCCTGGCTCTCCGGAACGCATGCAACTCGAGCAGGCCGGCATTGAGGTCGCACGCGATGGACTAGAGATCGTATTGTAAAACCGCTGTCATGTTAAGCGAGGCGAAACATCTCTGGACTATTTGCAATAGAAGGGCGTCCGAATTTGATTCGAGATTCTTCTCCCGCGACTGCGGGATCAGAATGACACTGGAGAGACTCATTTATGATCTCTAAGCTTTGGGATCGAGAAACCTTCGTTGAAAGACTGCGCGCAATCGGCGTGCGCGGTTATCACGACAAACATCCGTTCCATGTGGCGATGAACGAAGGCCGGCTTTCAGCCGAAGGGCTTCGCGGCTGGATCGCGAATCGCTTTTATTATCAGCGAAACATTCCGATTAAGGACGCCGCGATTCTCGCTAACTGTCCAGTGCGCGAGGTGCGACGGGCTTGGATTCATCGCATCCTCGAACACGACGGAATTTTGTCCGGAGTTGTAGAGTCCGCTGTCCTGGGCAGCGCATCCGCGATGTCGCACGCGCTGGTGACCGCGCACGCTACGGCTGCCGAAGGCGGCATCGAAGCATGGATTCGACTTGGCGAAGCGTCCGGCCTATCACGTCGCGAGCTACTGGATAATCGTCATTTGTTGCCCGGAGTGCGCTTCTCGGTCGATGCGTATGTGAATTTCGCGCGCAGTCAGCCTTGGCCGATCGCCATTGCGTCGTCGCTCACCGAACTCTTCGCGCCGGATCTGATGAGCGCCCGGCTTCATGCCTTCGAGAGATTTTATTCCTGGATCGACGCTCCCGGACTGGACTATTTTCGCCGCCGAGTCACCCAAGCGCGACGCGATTCTGACGAAGCGCTTTCGATTACCTTGGAATATTGCAATACCGCCGAGCTTCAACGGGAAGCCGTACGCGCTCTCGAGTTCAAATGCGATGTGCTCTGGTCCATGCTCGACGCCATTCATCACGCGTTCGGCGGGGTGAAGGACGCCGCTTCCATTTAAATGCGCCCCACGACACTTTCTGATTCTGCTCGGCCGAGCCTTTTCAAAGGCGTTCGGTTGCAAATCGATTCTACCACGGGTAAAAGCGTGCTCCTTTACCCCGAAGGGATCGTCGAACTAAACGAAACCGCGCACGAAATTCTTTCCCACTGCGACGGACGAACCCTGGGCGAAATCATTTGCAAATTAGCCGAAGAATACGAAGCGAACCCCGAAACGCTCGCCGCCGATGTACGCGAGACCCTGGGTGATCTGCAACAACGCAACCTGATCGAATTCGTATGACTACCCGGCTGCATTTTGCGAAAGCTTTAGGAGTCCAACACGTCCTGGTGTCGCTTTCAAGGCAGCGCCGCATATGCCTAAGCGAGGCGAGAACGCATCGTAATCCCAAAGCACTTCGTGCGAAACGATCAGACGAATAATTGAACAGTGGAAACGAACGTTCCTCGTCCATACGCATTGCTCGCGGAAATCACGTACCGCTGTCCGCTGCACTGCCCGTATTGTTCAAATCCTGTGACTGTAGGGTCCGCTGTCCCCAGCGGAGAACAAGCCGGGCCCACTGCGCTGAGGAAAGCGCACACTACAGCAAACAATGGCGAACTCACGACGGAAGAATGGAAGCGGGTCATTCGTGAGGCCGCCGCGCTTGGTGTTCTGCAAATTGGTTTCTCGGGAGGCGAACCAACTGCCCGACGCGATCTTGTCGAACTGATCCGCGAGGCGCACGAGGAAAAACTTTACAGTAACCTCATTACCAGCGGCATTGGCTTGGATGACGATCGCGTGCACGCGTTGCGCGATGGCGGATTGGATTCGATCCAATTGAGCTTTCAGTCAGATCAATCAAGCCTGGCTGACGAAATCGCTGGCGCGCGTGCGCACGAGCACAAGCTCAACGTTGCTGGAATAATTCGCGCAAGCGGAATTCCATTGAGCCTGAATTTCGTGATTCACAGGCGAAATATCGATCAGCTCCCGCAAATGATTGATCTGTCGGAAGCGCTCGGCGCCAAGCGAGTCGAGTTCGCGAACGTGCAGTTTTACGGATGGGCGTTTCGCAATCGTGCAGCGTTGCTTCCGACCCGCGAACAAGTGGATCGTGCTCGTGCGATTGCGACCTCTGCAAAGGCGCGGTTAGCGGATAGAATCGACCTCTTTTATGTGCTGCCAGATTATTACGAAGCGCGCCCAAAACCGTGTCTTAACGGCTGGGGCAAGCGGTATCTCACGGTCAATCCAATTGGCGACGTACTCCCCTGCCCGACTGCGTCTTCGGCAATTCCCGATTTGCGGTTCGAAAATGTGCGGAAACGCGATCTCCACTGGATTTGGCGCGAATCGGAAAGCTTCAACCAATTCCGTGGAACGGGATGGATGCCGGAGCCGTGCCGGAATTGTCCGCAAAAGGAAATCGATTTCGGCGGGTGCCGTTGCCAGGCGGCATTGCTGACCGGGTGCGCTGCGAACACTGATCCGGTGTGCGAGTTCTCGCCAAATCGTGCGGTCGTGGACCGCGTATTGCACAAAATAGATTCGTCGAGCGAGCATCCCGGCAATTGGATTTATCGCACTGATCCAAAGTTAGAAGTTAGGTCAGTGTGAAAGCGGCGCCTTGTAGCCGCGTTGATCACCGGCAACCTGGCTCCGTCTGCCCGGTAACAGAGCCGCAGTTGTGACGAGGCATAAGCTCGTTACAGCCAACGAAACCCGCTCGCGAAATGGACTCGTTGCCCATTAATCATGGCCGAATTGCCGGTGTGGGGCGGGGCCTTGGTGTCGCAGTAGACCTCGGTGTCACTGTCGCGGTTGGAGTTGGTGTGGCTGTAGGAGTGGCTGTGGGACTGGGGGTTGGTGTAGGAGTACCTTGAAGATGGATCAACGCGATGCGTCCACCACTGCCGAATTGATTCGCGTGTACTGCCTTTGCGCCGCCCACCACATACTGACCGTCGCTTGAGATATCAACAGAAAATGCCGAACCCGGAAAGTCGATCTGACCAATCAATTCGACGTTACGATTAAACACCATGACCTCTGGCCAATCGTGAAACTGTGTGCCCCACGACGCAAAAGCCATGACTGAACCGTCATCGTTTGATGCCCCACCGATCGGTGTTCCTTGATATGAACCCGTGCCACTCACAGGATAAGAGCCTAACATGGTAGCGCTAGCTACATCGAACAAGTACACCGCGCCCGTGAGCCAGCCACTTGCGAAATTCCCGGCGAACGTACCAACAGTGGAACCGTCACGCGAAACAACGCAAGCATTGCCAAACCAGGAATTCGCCTGAGTAAAATGAACTACGCGGGTGTATGTAGTTCCGTTGAACGCATATACATCAAAATCGAAACCGCCTACTACAAACACTCCGCCATCACCCGAGATCCGATAGGGATTCGAGCCGGCGCCGGAACCTGTAGCGCTGAAGACTGTGTTGCCCGTAGTAGTATCGATAAGAGTCGCAAGGTTATCCTGCGTGACCAGAGCGATCGATCCATTATCGGTCAAGTCGACTCCGTTCATTCTAACAGAATCGGTCCAAGTGCGTCTGATCGCGCCAGTGGCAGCATCAAACACATAGAGCGTCGAATTCTGGGTTACAGAATCGCTCACCACCGCCGCAATTGTGGAGCCGTCGCGAGAAGTTGCGACCTTCCTGGAACTAGCTGGGAGATTCGGATCACTCACCGGGTATGGGAAGGACCAGTCCGGTGTGCCGTTGCTGTTAGACGTAAAACCATGTTGCCGAAAGTCGCTACCCGCTGCGTTTGATTCCATAAAGCCAGCACGGTCGGTGTCCTTCGCTGCGGCGACACCCGAGTTGCCACTGTTAAAGGATGAGAAGTTCCATGCTGCCGTTCCGTTGCCGGTAATGGGGTACACACTCAAACGCGCACCGCTAAGAATCCAGGCACCCCACACATTGTTTGCGTCGATGGCAACGCCGTCGGCAATGGCATTCTGATCGTTCACCACCCAAAGCGTGTTCCCTGACGGTTGAACTACATGCCTTTCGGATGAGCGTATTGCGACATGCGGTACGTTCGATTCCAACTTGTAATCAGGCATTACACCATTGGGAGTGACCTTCATGATTGTCCGCGCTACTAACGCGCCAGACGTTAGAGACGTATTTCGGGAGTCGGTACTCGTGCTCGCAGTAGCGAATACCGCCACCAACGCGATCAGCCCAAGAAATACACTAGCTACAACAGGCCGCTTAAATAGGCTGTACGCGACACTGCATTTCTGTTTCGTAAAGCAAACCTTTTTCATCTTGTTTTGTAACATATGTTCCTTCTCCTAATCCATATCGGTCGTGTTACAGAGTGATCCTTGGCGCCGGAGTCGGTCGAGGCCGCGGTGTCAGCCGTGCCCTGGGAGTTGGGGTTGGTCTGGCTGTCGCTGTCGGAGTCACGGTTGCAGTTGGACTTGTACTCGCCGTAGCGGTTGGTGTCGCTGTCGCAGTAGCCGTAGTCGTAGCAGTAGCTGTTGCGGTTGGTGTGGATGTTGCCGTTGCAATTGGAGTAGCAGTGGGCGTAGGTGTAGGAGGCCCTGCTGGTAGGCTGAACGCGTAGATTTTGTTATCCGCCCCGAAGTATATCCGACCACGAGCAGCAATTCCGGTGTTCCATTGACGGGTGCCTGTCATCACCTCGTTAGCGCCGCCGCCAGCGTAGATGACCGCGCCAGTGTCGCCGTCATAGGCGTGCAGGCGTTGGTCGCCACCGCTCGTGGTTGACGCGTACCAGACAATCGTGTTGTTTGTCCCATCAGTTGTCGTGACCCACGGCGAGCCGCGGCCGCCCTGGGTTTGGTTCCAGGCAAATGCGATCGTCGGTGGATTTGTCGGCGAAATTTTGTAGGCCCTGATCGCACCGGAATCGTTATGAAAAGCGAAGTATGTTCCCTGGCTGGTATGATACGTGACAGCAGAGGTTCCTCTGTTAGTGCCTGAGACATTGGTCTGGGCTACAGGTGAAGTGATACCACCCAGATTGTTACGATTAACGAGGTAGGCATTAGAATCCTTGCCGAGCGCAAGCACCAACTGTGAAGGCGTGGCTCCGGGAACGTCGATGACTGTAGCGCTGACGCCACCCAGGTCGGTGTCGCTGTTATCAAGTGAAAACCAATTGGTAGGCGCCCAATAATCGGTAGGCTGACCGGTCCAAGTCGGTCCGGCTTGCAAACGGATTATCGCTTCGCCGCCCATCCAATTACCGGCCGTATTGAACGTGTTGCCGGTGACCACAAACATGTTAGTACCATCGCTGGCAACGCCACCGTGGCCCCAAATTCCGCCGCCTATAGCTGTCGTCGCCCACCCTTCGACGTTAGAAGGATTATTGATGTCAACACCGACCACCCAGCCGTGATAAGTAGGGCAGTCACCCAAGTACCCGGAAAAAGATACGTACACAATCCCATTTACAAGAGCGAGACCACCCCGTTCTTCCTGCGCCGTGGAAAGAAAATTAATGCCGTTGTAATTTGCTGTAGCATTCAAGTCCACAGGCCAACCCGGCGTTGTAGCGCCGGTGTCCACATTCAATGAGTAAATGAAATGCTTCGTCGGGCTGCCGTTAATCAAGGCGTCGAAGAAAAGTCGCCGCGAAGCCAGATCGACAACCGGTGTGCCAGTGATGCCAGTGGGATTAAAACCTCCGCACGGGGTACTTGGGACGGGCAAACCAATATCAGTGCGCGCCCAGATCGGCAGGCCAGTCGTGGCGTTAAGCGCATAGACACTGTTCGATTCAGTGACAGCAATGATCATTGGACCGTTCGGGCCGCCCTCAATGTAAAGAGGTTGGGCGTAAACGTTGCCGGAGATCGTTCCGTTGAAGCCAAGATCGCGTGTTAGATTGGCGGCGGCTGAAGGCGTAAATGCCGAATCGATGTAAACGCCGTCACGCGAAGGATTGTTGTGCTCCTGAGTGACGTTGACTTGCGTGCCCGCGCGCGCAACATCACCAGACAACGCGAACACAAGAAT
>DATDFM010000029.1:0-4272 GCA_036522635.1 Candidatus Udaeobacter sp.
CTCCGCCAGAAAGCGCACCAGCGCCGCGTTGGCCTTCCCTTCAACTGCCGGTGCCCGCAGCTTCACCTTAATTGAGCCAGCATGTCCGCCACGGGAGGGACTCGCGGTGGGGAACTCGCCGACGACACAGTCGGTCTTCGCATTCGGAATGACGTGAACGCGTAGAATTGCCATCTTGCCAATCATATCAAAGCCCAGGTGAACGCGCTCGACGGATTTTGCCGCTCTATGCGATCATGCATCTATGAAAGCGCGACACATCTATCTGATTGGCTGCGTGCTCGGATTGATTCTCCCGTACTCGCAATTCGTGCCGTGGTTTTTGGACCACGGTTTGAATCTTACGTTGTTCTTTCGTGAACTGTTCGCTAACCGGATCAGCGCTTTTTTCGGCATCGATGTGATCGTTTCAGCAATCGTGCTGATCTGGTTTATTCAACTGGAAGGTAGACGTTCGCGGATGCGCCGTCTTTGGTTGCCGACGGTCGGAACATTGGTCGTTGGTGTATCGTTCGGGTTCCCGCTTTTTCTTTTTCTGCGAGAGATAACGTTGGACCGGACAACTGCCCGAGCTTAAGCGGATGCGATGACGCCAAATCAATTTCGTGACTTGGCGCTAAGTTTTCCGGAAGCGATTGAATCGGCGCACATGCAGCATCCCGATTTTCGTGTTGGCGGGAAAGTTTTCGCGACACTCGGATATCCCGATGAGCAGTCGGCGATGGTGAAGCTATCGGCAGACGACCAAAAAGAATTTGTCCGGAACAACCCGGGCGTTTTCAAACCCGTGAAAGGCGCCTGGGGCCGGCAAGGTGCCACCAATATCAATCTGCCGCAGGCGACGATCGAAATCGTGCGCGAAGCGATTACCGCTGCGTGGCGTAGAACAGCTCCGAAGCGTTTACTGAAAAATCTCTAACGCAATCCTGTGCCTTTGCGAACGCGATCCATCACTTGATTCGCAATCTCGTTGGCGTGGCGCGCACCGCGCGCGAGCACATCGTCAATGTACGATTTGTCCTTGAGAATTTCCTCACGCCGTTTGCGCATCGGCGCAAAATATTCCCACAGCTTCTCGAACAACTGTTTCTTGAAATCGCCGTAGCCAGTTCCGCCTTTTATGAATGCTTCGCGCATTTCCGCGATTTCACCTTTGGACGCGACCAGCGAATAGAGTTTAACAATCGTTGATGTTGCCGGATCCTTCGGCGCATCGACTGCCAGGGAGTCAGTGACGATGCTCATCACGCGCTTTCGCATTTCTTTCTCATCCCCGAAAATGTCGATGTTATTGCCGTAACTCTTGCTCATTTTCTGGCCGTCGATCCCGGGCACGGTTTCGGTTTCGGGTTGAATGCGGGGCTCTGGCAGCTTGAAAATGTCCCGGTAGGTTTCGTTCATTTTCACCGCGAGATCGCGTGCGATTTCGATGTGCTGCTTCTGGTCTTTGCCGACCGGCACGACATCGCTGTCATAAATCAAAATGTCCGCTGCCATAAGGATGGGGTAACTAAATAGTCCGACGTTCGCGCTCATACCGCGCGCGAGTTTGTCCTTGTACGAGTGCGCCCGCTCGAGCAAACCCATCGGTGCCACCGTTGATAAGATCCAGGCGAGTTCGGTCACCTGTGGCACATCCGAATGTCGAAACAGCGTCGCGCGCTCCGGATCGAGTCCGCACGCCAAAAAATCCAGTGCCACGCGGTGGCTATTCGTGCGCAACAATTCCGGATCGCGCAAACTTGTAAGCGCATGGTAATCGGCGACAAAATAAAGCGCTTCACCCTCGGCCTGCAGCGCCACGGCAGGCCGCATCATGCCAAAATAATTCCCGATGTGCAGGGCACCGCTGGGCTGGATACCGGAAAGAATTCTCATTTGTCGCTATCTGTCATTCTGAGCGGAGTCGAAGAATCTCAGTTTTATTCCGAACACTTTGGTTCTGCGGCACAGACAGAACAGAGATTTCTCGACTTCGCTCGAAATGACAAACTCATGTGTAGGACCGCTGGGCTGGAGACCGGACAGAATGCGCATGGGGTAATTTCAGATTTATGATTTCAGATTTTCGATTGAAAGCGAGTCATCACAGAAACCTCCAATTGGAGATCTGCAATCTACAATTTGAAATCTTTCGTTCTGGTAAAGCTACCCAGCAGCGATTAGAAGAACTCCTCAATGGCCAAAAATTCCGAGCCGGTTTCTGTCGTTACCGGAGGTGCGGGCTTTCTCGGCTCGCATCTGATAGACCGGCTTTTGGCAGAAGGTCATCGCGTCATTGCGATCGACAATCTTATCACCGGAAACACCGGGAACATCAGCCACCTCGCCGGGAACGAGAAATTCCGGTTCGTTAAACACAATGTCTCGAACTTCATTTTCGTCCCCGAGCAACAGATCGATTACGTATTTCACTTCGCATCGCCGGCCAGTCCAATCGATTATTTGGAGCTCCCGATCCCGACGCTTAAGGTTGGGGCACTCGGCACACACAACGCCCTTGGTTTGGCCAAGGACAAAAAGGCCACGTTCATTCTCGCGTCGACCTCGGAAACGTACGGCGATCCTTTGGTGCACCCGCAAAAGGAAGATTACTGGGGGAACGTGAATCCTATTGGACCTCGCGGAGTTTACGACGAAGCGAAACGATTCGCAGAAGCGATGACGATGGCCTACCACCGCTATCATCGTGTCGACACCAGGATCGTCAGAATCTTCAACACCTACGGTCCGCGCATGCGTTTGCGCGATGGTCGCGTTGTGCCGGCGTTCATCGGGCAGGCTCTGGGCGGGCAACCACTCACCGTGTTTGGTGATGGATTACAGACTCGGTCGTTCTGTTACGTTTCCGATCTGATCGACGGAATTTTCAGGCTTGCGATGAGCGACTTCCACGAACCGGTCAACATCGGCAATCCGCGAGAGATGACCATCAAACAGTTCGCGGAGGAAATCATCCGGATCACGGGAACGAAATCTACAATCGAATATAAACCGTTGCCGGTGGACGATCCGAAAGTGCGCCAACCGGATATCACCCGCGCGAAGAAAGTTCTCAGCTGGGAACCGCGAGTTGAATTCGATGAAGGTATCAAGAAGACGATCGATTATTTCAAGGCGTCCTTAAAGAGTTGAATCGTGGCGCGTATTCGCGCTTTGTCATGTTGAGCGAAGCGAAACATCTCTGGCTGTTCTCTTATCATCCTCTGGACCGCTGACACGAATCAGAGATTCTTCTCCCGCGACTGCGAGATCAGAATGACAAGCTGTTCCCGGTCAATTCGCCACCTCCTTCTCGTAAAGTTTTTACTGGCGTTTGCTGCGATTTGGCTTTGAGTTCCTCCATGTTTAAGGGTGCGCTCGTTCTGGCGCTTGGGTTTTTCGCTATTTGCTTCCCTGTCATGGCCCAGCAGCGCAAACACTCTGGAGCGTCGCATCATCGCGTCAGCGGATCCGCTGTGACGCCGCTCGGGATTTCCGATCTCAGCATATACCGTCCCGCCATTACGCATGGGTCCAATTCCATTCTACTGAACAACGGACCGGTTCGCGCATGGTCAGATGGCGCGCAGTTGGTAAGCGAGAGCGCGTTCGTGCAAATTGGAATGGCACCGCTCGGTCTGTTTCCTGACGCATATTTGGCTCCAAGCGATGCCGGACCCACACCCATCAGACGACCAAACCCCGTTTCGAATTATTCATCGGCAAATCTTCCAACCGATGGAAAAGATTTATCAGGTGAAATCCTCAACTCTCCCTTGAATCACGTGTATGTAACCGGGGAAATCGGATTCATGTACGGTCAGTGGAGCGGCAAGGGCAGTGGCGATTACGCGGGCACTTACATTTGGGGTCAGGCCGGCAATGATAAATTCCAGATCAGCGCCGGCGGTTCGTTCGAGAATTGGAATGGGAACGGGCCAAAGTTTCGCTCGTTTAACCGGTAATTCACAAAAGTGAATCCGGAACGCGTTGTGCTCAACGCGTTGATGAATCGGAAGCCGTTTCGATGCGCGGTCTTTTCGATTGAAATAGGCGAGCCGTCCTTCCTACTATCAGTTGTCATCGGGGAGGGGAAGTTGGTGGTTGATCCGCTGACCCAGGTCGTTTCAACAGGTTGATCATTATGTCGACTCGAAATCTCGTCGCGGACAAATTGTTGTGGGAAACGCTGGAACGTTGGAAGCGTTCAACCCCCGAATTGGATCGCATTCAATTCCTGAAGACGGTGCCGTTCTTCGATCAACTTTCGAATCGGCAGCTCAAGAGTGT
>DATDFM010000030.1:0-15671 GCA_036522635.1 Candidatus Udaeobacter sp.
CCAGCAAACAAACTGTAGCGCATCGCCCGGTGAATTGTCGCAGGCTTGGTATTCGCCTTCGGCAAGTAGCTGTTCAGCGCGTGGTCGATCAGTTTTTGGCGAGTGACAAGATACTTTTTAAGATTCACGTGGCAGAAACGGTGATGGTTTGCTGGATTGTTGATACTCGATAATGCAATCGAGCGCAGAGTGTCCAGCAGCATCAGAATCAATGCAGCTTCGTTATAGCGCAATTGTCATGATCGTCGCCTAAGTTTTTTCGGGATCGCGTGTATTCCTCTTTGCAGGAATAGAACATGAACCCCACATCAGTTTACGGGCATCAGATTTTACAATTTGTGCGCAAAGCGCAGGCGCTGAAGCGAGGTTAGCCTCAGATATTCTCTGCCGCCTCAGTTGTGTCGACTGGCTTCACCCGCATGGCTAGAAAAGCGCCGATCAGCAGAATGCCGGCGCTCCAAAGCTGAGCATGTGTGAGTCGTTCCCCGTAAATCCAGGCGGAGAGTGCCATGGCGATGGCTGGGCAAAGAAGTTGGAGACTTTGAGAAAGGGCGACTCCGATTTCGCGAATCGCCACGTAATAAAAAACGTGGGCCAGGGTAATACAGATTACTGCCGAGACGATCAACACCAGATTCGCATTCACTCCGGCGTGAAGCGGAGTTCCAATTTTGCCAAAAACGAGCGTGAGCGGAAGCAGCAGCGCCGAAGTAATAAAACTAACGAGGCCGAAGCTGCGGATCGAGCCAAGCTCAGCTGACGGGCGTTTAATCAGAACTCCGTACAGCGCCCAGCAGAATGTGGCCGTGAACGCAATAAACAGTCCCGGCAGCGCGATGTGCTGATCGTGTCCGCCATTGGACGGAGTCGCTGCGGCGAGCGAGTTCGCATTTGCCTGAAACCAGATCACGCCGAATGCGCCGATTAACCCGAGCACCGTGCCAAGCTGGAATTGCCATTGCCGGATAACCACGCGTTCCTCTGGAAAAAATGCGAGCGCGAGAAGCGCTGTGAAAATGACTGAAGCCCGGGTGAAAATCGTGTAGACGCCGGGCCCGATATAAAAAAGGGCCATCACTTGGGTGACTTGATGGACCACGTTTGGCAAGCATGGCAGCAAACAAAGTTTCACAGCGCGCATGTCGATACCCGGTCCACCGCGGTGAATTTGATAAAACAAAAATGGCGCAATCGCGATGCATGCGACCGAGTAGCGATAGAAATTTTGCGCCCACGGGTCGTAATATCGATTCAGGTAAAACATGAAAAGCGACGGCAGCGACCAGATGAATACCGTCGCAAAAACCGCGGAGTACCCCTTCGAGAGATTGGCACTTCGGCGCGAGGCGGCGTCGCTTTGCAATGGAGACACCTTCATATCAAACGTGGTCTGCCATGCTCAACGGACGCAGCGTGCGCCGGCTTGGGCGTATCGAATCCGGGGTGCTCCTAAACTTCGGCCCGGGCTGTTGCATAAATTTTCTCGCCTGTCACTGGTAAATCGCGCAAAAAGTAGGCGAGAAGGAGAAAAACATATGTTGAACAAGCAACTAATCAGTGGCGCCATCGTATCGGTTCTTTGTTTTGCCGCAGTTCAGGTCGACGCAGCCAAGCAGGGAAAGGGCGGCGGTGGAAATCATATGCAACGTGGCATCGAGCTTGCCCAGCAAAAACAATTCGACGCGGCTGCTGAAGAATTCGGAAAAGCGATCAAAGACAATCCGAAAGATGCGCGCGGATACGCAAATCGCGGCACTGCCTATCGCCAGGGAGCGCGAGCGGCCGTCGCTGCGGGCGATTCAGAGGGCGCTTCAACCAGGTATCAGTCCGCGTTGGCGGATTTCGCGAAATATATCGAGCTGGCGCCGAAGGACGCCTCCGCGTATACCGAACACGGCCAGACTTTATCTGAACTCAAACAGTACGACGCTGCCCTTGCTGATTTCAACAAGGCGTTGGAACTCAAACCGGACGATCTCAACACAATTAAATTTCGTGGCTTCGCTGAGGAAGGACTCAACCAGTGGGATAAAGCGATCGCCGACTTTTCGGCGGTGATTCAAAAGAAACCGGACGACCTTCAGAGCTATGATCGGCGCGCCTTGGCATATCGAAGCATGAAGCCGGCGAACTACGACGCCGCGATCGCTGATTACACATTTTTGATCACGAAAAATCCGAACGACATGGAAGCGACGACCAAGCGCGGATACACCTACAGCCTGGCACAGCAGTACGAGAAGGCGATCGCGGATTATCAAGTGGTAATGAAGGCCAATCCGCAGGACAATGAGACATTCCAACGATTGCAATATGCGCAGTCCATGCTCGCAGCGAAATACGCATCTCCTTCGCCCACGCCGCCGATTCCGAGCCCAACGCCCGAAGAGAAAAAGGGCCTGATGGACAAAATCAGTCCGCTGTATATCGGAATTGGCGTCATAGCGTTGCTCATAATCGCTGTCATCGTTCGCCTGGTGACGCGGGGAAAGGCAGAGGAGACCAGCCATCGAATTCGCTAGCGTAAGCCGGCCAAAATTTCTTTGACACTACGGTGCGCGTGGTTAGTTTGCGGACGCTTTTTGCCGGACCAGGCTATCCCATGGTCGTTCAAATTCAGATTTGACGCGACTCTGGGATTTTTGACTCTCTGGTGGAAGGCACGGCCGGTTCGCCGCCCGGGTTTCCAAGGGAGGCGCTGGGTGGTGAGGAGCAGCCGCCCATGTAGCTCAGTTGGCAGAGCACGTCCTTGGTAAGGACGAGGTCACCGGTTCAATCCCGGTCATGGGCTCGGTGAGCTTGCGACTGGCAACAAAAATCCAAATTATAGAGGTAAACAAAAAACGATATGGCTAAGGAATCTTTTAAACGCGACAAGCCGCACGTGAACGTCGGCACGATCGGTCACGTTGACCACGGGAAAACGACGCTCACGGCAGCAATCACGAAGGTCCTTAATAAAAAGGGCATGGCCGAAGTACGCGAATACGACTCGATTGATAACGCGCCAGAGGAAAAAGAGCGCGGAATCACTATCAACACGGCGCACGTGGAGTATTCCAGCGACAAACGTCACTATGCTCACGTCGATTGCCCGGGTCACGCTGACTATGTGAAGAACATGATCACCGGCGCGGCGCAGATGGACGGCGCCATACTTGTCGTCTCTGCTGCTGACGGCCCGATGCCGCAGACGCGCGAACACATCCTGCTAGCCCGGCAGGTCGGCGTTCCTTCCATCGTCGTTTTCCTCAACAAGGTCGACATGGTCGACGACGCCGAGCTTCTCGATCTCGTCGAGATGGAAGTCCGCGATTTGTTGACGCAGTACGAATTTCCGGGTGACAAAATCCCGATCGTCAGAGGTAGCGCACTCAAGGCGCTTAACGGCGACGCGGATTCTGAGAACCAGGTTCTCGCGTTAGTAGCAGCGGTCGATGATTATGTGCCGGTTCCTGAGCGACCGGTCGATCAGCCGTTCCTGATGCCAATCGAAGACGTGTTCAACATTGAAGGCCGCGGTACCGTCGCGACCGGTCGTGTCGAGAGAGGCATTCTGAAAAAGATGGAAGAAGTTGAGCTGGTCGGTATTCGTCCAACGGCGAAAACTGTCGCCACAGATATCGAGATGTTCCGCAAACTTCTCGATGAAGCGCGCGCGGGCGATAACGTTGGCGTGCTGTTACGCGGTCTCAAGAAGGAGGAGGTCGAGCGCGGACAAGTTATTTCCAAGCCTGGCTCCATAACGCCGCACAAGAAATTCAAGGCGGAAGTTTACGTGCTGAGCAAAGAGGAAGGAGGACGTCACACTCCGTTCTTCACCAATTACCGGCCACAGTTTTATTTCCGGACGACAGATGTGACTGGCACGGTCAAACTCCCTGACGGCGTGGAAATGGTCATGCCCGGCGACAACATTTCGATCGAGGTCGAGCTGATCACGCCAATCGCCATGGAGAAGACGATTCGGTTCGCAATTCGCGAAGGCGGCAAAACGGTCGGCGCGGGTCGCGTGGGCGATATTCTGGATTAACAATCTTTCTCTACCTCTTTCTCCGGGTCTGTTTAATGTGGAGACGAAGGGGAGGAAGAGGAAGAGTAAACGAGAGAAGAAAATCAAAAATACGCCAGTAGCTCAATTGGTAGAGTAGCGGTCTCCAAAACCGTCGGTTGGGGGTTCGAGTCCCTCCTGGCGTGCGGTTAAGGAAATTCCGTCGCGAAGCAATGATGACCAAAGTCAAAAACTTCTTCACCGAGGTGAAGGTCGAGCTACAGAAATGCTCGTGGCCGTGGGATCCGAAAGAAAAAGGGTTCCGTCGCTATAAGGAACTGGTGGATTCGACCATCGTGGTTGTGATCGCGATGCTTTTGCTGGGCGGTTACGTGGCCTTGTTTGACTTTATCCTGGTAAACGTTGTGCATTTCTTCACCCGATTGCACTGATTTATGAGACAAACATTCGCAGCGAAAATGGCTCGAACTGATCGTTTCGGCGCGCGCCACGATTGCGCCCTGCGAAATTAAGTTATGGGACAAGCGCTGGCAGCAAAAGATCAATGGTACGTGGTGCATGTGCTTTCCGGCCAGGAAAACAAAGTGCGCGAGAATATTTTGAAACGCGTCAAGACTGAGGAAATGGGTGACCTCGTTTACGATGTGCTTCTCCCGACCGAGCGCGTATCGGAAATCAAAAAAGGCAAGAAGACGGAAACCACGCGAAAATTTTTTCCCGGGTATCTGATCGCTAACATGCATCTGCTCGACGAGAATAATCAACTCGTCGGACGGACCTGGTACTTCATTCGCAACACACCCGGCGTGATCGGGTTTGCCGGGACCAAGGATAAACCCATTCCGATGCGGCAATCGGAAGTGGAAAGCATGCTCGCGCAAATGAAAGAGCGCGAAGAGAAGGTAAAGCCCAAAGTTAGTTTCGAAGTTGGCGAAACTGTAAAAGTCGCTGACGGTCCGTTTCAAAATCAGACCGGTGTTGTCGAAGAAATCGATCCCGAGCGTGGCAAGTTGCGCGTTTCCGTGACCATTTTCGGTCGCGCCACGCCGGTGGAACTGGAATACTGGCAGGTCGAGCGCGGATAATTGTGAAAACTGTCATTCCGAGCGAAGTCGAGGAATCTCTGGATCTATAATAATCGAATCATGGCCAAAGAAATAATCGCACACATCAAACTCCAAATTCCGGCAGGGCAGGCTAACCCCGCGCCGCCGGTAGGTACCGCTCTCGGTCCACGCGGCGTGAACATCATGTCGTTCTGCAAAGAGTTTAACGCAGCCACACAGAAACAAGCTGGCGACATTCTCCCGGTGGTGATCACTGTCTACAAAGACAAGTCATTCACTTTCATCACCAAGAGTCCGCCTGCCGCCGTTCTGCTGAAGAAGGCCGCGAACATCGCTGCTGGTTCGAAAGAGCCTAACAAGACGAAAGTTGGCAAAGTCACTCGCAAACAGGTGATGGACATCGTGAACACCAAGCGCAAAGACTTGAACGCGCGTGACGATGAAGGTGGTTTCCGAATCATTGCCGGCACTGCCCGGCAGATGGGGCTCGAAGTCGTCGAATAAAATCGACGAACCCGTTGGCAGGGCGCGCAGTCCCGTGTAAGCCGCGATCCGCGAATCGCCGTGCAGGGGGCTGCCCGGCTAACCTTCGTGCCGACCGACACTGCTGTAGGCAAGGGCTATTTTGCAGCGATCTGGTTTGAGCCAGTTCTACTTCTGCACCAAATATTCCCACTCCTGCAAGGCAATCGGGACGTTGCCATTTTTCCAAACGAAGTCGTGAAAGGCGCGCAGATTGAACTTCTCGCCCTGCTGCATCCTCGCCTCGGCGAGAAATTTCAGGATTTGTAATTTCCCGATCTGATAGGTCATGGCTCCGCCGGGACTGGTGGAGAAAGCGATTGCTTCCTGCCGCGCGGTTTGTTCATCCATCGGGACTTTCTCCTGGAGATATTTTGCAGCTTGCTCGAGCGTGAATTCGCCTAGTGCGAGTTTTACGTCCACTTCCACGCGCAGCGCGCGAAGCCGCATGAAATTATAAATGATCTCCCGTGTGTGCGGACTGTCATCGAACAAGCCGGCCTGCAACATCATTTCCTCGGCATAGAAGCCGATCCCTTCATTGGCGCCGGAATCGTAGTAATTGCGCCGGATCGGGTCGTCGTTTTTCCACGAGAGACACAGCTGAAAATAATGTCCGGGAATTCCTTCGTGGACGGTGATGGGCCTGGGATCCATCGCGGTTGCACGCCAGAAGTAGCCAAGTTTTTCCGACGGCTCAGGTACGTAGCGGACGCAATCCTCATTCAGTCGTGACGGCGACGTGAAATCGTCGTGCTCAGTAAACGCCATAGCGCTCAGATATTCGGGAGTTTTACGGAGAGTGTAATGTTGGACCCACGTCGGCACGGTGAGAATGCCGCGTTCTTCAAGAAACTTGCGGATTTGAAGTTCTTTGTCAGCGGCGTCTTTGATCCAGCTGTCGACGTTCGTCGCCATTTTGAGCGGCGGTACGTCTTTGTTACGATTCTTTTCGTATGTCTCAAAGGCGACCGCGCGGTTCCATTCCTGGCGTCCCATCGCCAGAAGTTCCTCCGGCTTGAAAGGCATCAGCGCGACGTTCCGTAAAAGCCAAACGTAAGCGTCACGACCCAGCGCTGTTTGTTGGGGAAGCTTTGGCAGCTTGCCCTTGAGCTGTTGCTGAAATTTTTCGAGTGCATCTGCGGCGCGATCGGTCGCGGCGTTTAACTCCTGTGTTTTGAGCGTGGTCGATCCGACGAGGGCGCTCGCCATCGTGCGCAGATGATCGCGAATGCCGTCCAGATTCTGGGCCGCGACGGTTGCGAACGGCGCCGGCGGGTCTTCAAGGTTCTCCGCGCCTTGCTGCAGGATTGATGGGATGTTTTCG
The DNA here is from genome assembly GCA_036522635.1 of Candidatus Udaeobacter sp. Classification (GTDB taxonomy): domain Bacteria; phylum Verrucomicrobiota; class Verrucomicrobiia; order Chthoniobacterales; family UBA10450; genus Udaeobacter. The sequence goes on from DATDFM010000030.1 coordinate 6,929, forward strand.
ATGCGCGTCAGGATCTCCCGGCTGCGCACTTCGTCATACGGCGCAGGCACCGTGAGCGCCTCTGCGAGCGCGGTGAGCGTCTGGTCGATATAAAAGTTCGGATCGCGTTTCCAGCGCGGATTAACTTCCAATTCCCAGCGAACCCGCGACAATGCCGAGCCCATCAATTTGTAGTCGACCTGCTTCGGGACCGGCCATTCGGTCGGATTTATTTTCTTCCAGCGCGCTTCTAAGCCGGCCAGATCTTTTCTGCGCTGCTCGATGCTCGCCAGCGACCATTCGCGCATTCCGCCGGGCCGCTCCATTCGGTTGACGTCGTCCGGTGTGAATGGTGCGTATTTTGCACGCCACGTCCAGAAATCGGCAGCAAGTTTTTCGAGTGAGTCCGGTTGCGCTTCCGCGCCTGTCATTAACCCGACGCAAGCTAGGAGCAGGATGAGAATGCTGCGAGATTTGAGACCACTCACAAAAGAGATAGCGCTGTCATGTTGAGCGAAGCGCTGCAACGAAATGCGAAGCATTGAGGCCAGGCTTTCAAACTTCTCAGTTTCTCTCGGTTTGTAGGAAGTCGCCCGAATTTGACGGGAGATTGGAAGTTTGGCGTCGCCCCGAGCGCTTTCGGGGCTGCCTTGCAGCCTTCGCTTCGCTCGGAATGATAGAAATTTTAGTTTTCACTCGAGCCTCGGCGTAATGTGACCACCGCAGGCGCGAGACCGGGCCGATACATCGACATGCCGTAGCAAAGCGCGGCCGATTCCGCGCGGGCGTAACGAATGTGGTTCAGCTTCTCATCCCAACGCTCAATGTAGGAACAGTTCGCGGTCTTTGTGCTCGCGGGGATGGGAACGTAACGATTTTCCGTAAACGTGAGAAAACAGGGTTGTCCCGGAAGCGGAATCGGCGTTGCCCAGTTCGGTGAAAGCCTAACAAGTCGTGGACCGGTAAAATCGAGTGCGAACACCGTATCGCCATCTGTGCTATTCAAGTGCAAATCGAAAAATGCGAGTCGCAGCGGACCATCAAAAAGGAAATACCGGTCCTTATTTTGACTGCCGTGAAGAAGGTCGAACGCGCCGGAGAATCCCGGAATCTTGGAGAACTCGGTCTCCGTCCCGGTTTTCAGATCGCGCAGCACAAAATGCTTTCCATGGCCTGGGAGGTCGGTCTGGTCGTCCTCATCATTCGCATCTTCGCGCAGGATCAATTCGAACAAACCATCTGGCGATTTGTAAGTCGGAACAGGCGTTGTGGTCGGTGACACGGATTCAGCAGGAGAACTTGTGGTATCTGGGCTTCCTGCTTCGTGTGGTTCGACGTTTGTGAAATAGGGAGAACTTTTCGCCTGAGCGTACCAATCCGGTGCTGCGTCTAGTTTCTTCAAATCTGTACCGCGCGGAACAACACTCCAGAATTCGCGCACGTTGTTAGGCGTTTCCCTGCTGAAAACGATCGTTTCCCCATTGGGCGAAAATATTGGAGCCGAGTCCTGTCCTGAGTTGTCTTTCGTCAACTGCCGCAAAAGTTTTCCGTCTTCGCGATACAGATAGAGGTGCGAATGGCTCGTTCCTTGCGCCTGTAGATATCGAATTGCGATTACAATTTCCGATTCGGCGCGGCCAGTCGTCGCAAAAAAACAAAGTGCCGCGGCGACGAATACGATTTGAGTTGAGGAACGCATCAGCGCAACGGGAGTTGAATGGCACTTGGGTGCTGAGCGTCGTGGTACACCTGGACATTGCAGGTGTGTGCATCCTTCGCTGTTTCGTCGGCAACGACTCCGCCCGAGCAATAATTCTTTTGCCAAAATATTGAATTCACCGCGGTAACGATCAGGCGCAGACGGCTGCCTTTCATTAAGCGGCGTGCTACGAACAAACCGGGATTAAAATCGCAGCGCACGATTTCACCCGGCTTCACCAGTTTCCCTTCGCGCAATGATTCGCGGTAACGCAACCTGCGCAGATCGCTCCAGAGCGCGATGCTCGTGCCGTCCGGCTGGATTTCGTAAAGATCGCATTCGAGATCAACATCCGGTGTGTCGATCGATACCCACAAATTGACAGCCGGACAACCGACCAACGGAGTTTCGGTCGGTAGCGAATCGGTGTGATAAACCAACCCATCTTTGCCAATGCTCAACGCGAACGTCTGGTCGATTGCAGCGGTTTTTTCTTTCGGATCGATGCCCTCGACGTTTTCGCCGCGACGTAGATCCATCGGATCGTAAACAAAAGCATCGGTGCCGGTGTTCGGCTGCTTCTGGTCCAGCGAGCCGGATCGGAAAACACCGTTTGCATCACCATTTTTCGAATCGAGGTAGAAAGTCCTTGGGTTCGCAGTGAGCGTCTCAAAATTGTCCGCGTATTTCCATTCGCCGTTCGCGCCGGTGTTCCCGGGAGCTAACAAATAGTATGCGACCTGATTTTTGAGGAATGCAGGTTTCGTTCCATCTTTCATGGTCCAGTCGTACCACTGTCGATGGAGATCGTTCAGATCGACAATTGCTCCGGGGCCAAACTTTACCCCGGCCACTTCGTCCGTAGGTGTGCGGGTGCCAGGATGGTCCCACGGTCCGATGACGAGAAAATGTTTGGTGCGCGCCTGCGCGGAGGCGTTCGCAAGATGATCCCGGTAATAGGTGAGGGCTCCCGGTTCATCGCCATCATATTGACCTGTAATCGTTAGGATTGGTTGTGCGATCTTTTGAAACTGGTCGCGCGTGGGCAACATCGCGTCGTAGTAAGCGTCCATGAGCGGGTGCTTGAGGAACCGCTGGAAATTAACCGATACATTTCCCACGAATGAATCGAGCGATTTGAAAGGGAGATGTTTCTTGTAGGCCTCCAGGAACTTTGTGCGCCAAAACTTTTGATCGCCGAACAAATAATTCTGCGCGGTGTGACCGCTCGTAAGCGTCAACCATTGCACGTCGTAAGACATTCCGATGTTGTTGGAGGATGGAAAATCCAGGCCGGGATGCGCGGCGGCGACGGGGACGATCGTTGACAGATGTGGCGGAAATTCCTTTACCGTTGCCCATTGATCGAAGCCCGCGTACGAACCGCCCCACATGGCCACTTTGCCATCACAGAATGGTTGCTTCGCCAACCATTCAACCACGTCGTGTCCATCGCGCGGTTCATTTGCGAACGGCTCGAACTCCCCGCCGGAATTGCCGCGGCCGCGAACATCGACCAGCGCGAACACATAACCGTGTGAGGCGAAGTACGCAGCACGCGCATGGTACGTGTCTGAGATGTACGGCGTGAGCGTAAAGACCACCGGCGTCTTCCCAAGCGACCCTTCTGCAGCCTTTGGCAAATACAACGTCGCGTTCAGTTCGACTTTGTCGCGCATCGGAATTTTGACGCCCCAGCGCAGATCATAGTCCGAAGGTAGATGTGCGGGCGATGGCGCCGGAGTTGGCGATTGCGCGATGATGTTTGCAATAAAGAGCGCAAAGAGCAGCGCACCCGAAAGCAGTCGTTTCATGTCGCGGTATTGAAGATGAACTGCAACAGCGAAACAAGGGGGTTCTTTCTTGTACGAGAAAGGCGATGCGTCCTCGTATCGCTTTCCCGGTTTGCGCGAAGCTAACTTTGCGACACGATACGCCATGGCTCGTGGGCTCACGAAGGGTGCGCAATCTCAAAGACAGATGCCTCGCGACGTAAAATCGCCTCGCGATACGGGCGCTAAGGCAACATCATCATGGTATCAGCCGGAAGTGGTTTGCGCCGGTGCGGTGTTTCTCGTTGCGCTGATTACGTACACTTGGACCGTTGCCCCCACCGTTACTCCGACCGATAGCGGCGAGTTAATTTTGGCGGCGTACGGGCTGGGAGTCGCGCATCCGCCCGGTGTTCCGCTATGGATCATGCTCGCACATGTTGCATCGCTTATCCCGGTCGGAAATGTTGCTGTGCGAATCAATATTTCGTCCGCTGTTTTCGCTGCGCTTGCGTGCGCAATACTTACTCTCGTCGTAGCCGAGATACTTATTGCGGCGTCTTGTCTTGTGGCGCCTCGGCGAAAGAGCAAGGCCCCGCGGCAGGAAAGCAATCTTGAGAATTCGAGTACGCGAGCCTTCATATTCGCGCCAGCAGTCGGAGCGGGATTGCTGATGGCGTTTTCGCGCACGCTTTGGGCATATGCGACGATCACCGAGGTTTACGCTCTTAACGCGCTGCTGATCCTCCTCATCTTCTTTTTGGTCGTACGGTGGCGACGGCGGATCATTGAAACTCGAGCAAATCACAACGATGCGGTGGCGGCACCTGACAGCTGGATTTATGCGGCCGCCTTTGTGTTCGGCCTCGCGATGGGTGTTCATCACGTGACTGTCGGGTTAACTCTTCCGGCGATTGCGGTCCTGGTTTTTAGAACGGAAGGACTGAAGTTCTTCACCAGCCGACGCTTTTTGTATTCTGCGTTGATTTCGGTTGGTGCGTTGATCCTTGTTTATAGTTATTTGCCCTGGGCAGCGTCACGCTCGCCCGCAATGAACTGGGGAAACACGCGCTCGCTCCAGGAAATTTGGTGGCACATCACCGGTCGGCAGTATCGCGTGTTCTTTTCTTTTTCGCCGTCGAGCATGGGACCGCAGTTTGTTGAGTTTTGTCGAATGGCGTTGCGTGAGTTTGGTTTTTCGTGGCTGCCTTTGGCGCTTTTTTTGGCAGCGGCAGGGCTCGCGGCCGCCTACAAGCGGGATCGCACGGCTTTTTGGTTTCTGCTGTTGATTGTGCTTGCCGACCTGGCTTACTCGCTCAGCTATGAAATCGCCGAGGACAAGGACGCGTACTATTTGCCGGCATTCATTTCGATCGCGATTTTGGCTGGGCTCGGTGGTCGCTGGCTGATGCAGCTCGCCGTGCCGAGTCGTTTACCGGTTTGGAAACCGTATGTAGCTGCTACGACCGCGATTGTGCTGACGTCAGCGATCGCGTTCGCCGCGAATTTGCCGTTCAATAACCGCCGACACGATTTCATAGCAAACGATTATGTTGAAAACTTGTTCAGCACGATCGCATCCGATGGACTGCTGCTGACGCAAGACTGGCAGGTTGCCTCTCCCATGCTGTACGCGCAAGAAGTAGAACAACGCCGTCACGACGTGAAGGTGATTGATGTTAATCTGCTACGCCGGTCATGGTATTTCGATTATCTAAAGTACGCCCATCCTGGTTTGATGGAGCGGTCGAAAGAAAAGATCGATCCATATGTGGCGATACTGAAACAATGGGAACAAGATCCTGCGAGTTTTACCCGGAACCAGGAGCTCACTCGAAGCATTAGCCTGGCATTCCTGGAGGCGATTCAGGCAATGGTCAGAAATGAAATCAAAATCGCGCCAGTTTACATCACAAATGATCTGCTGGCCGCCAATCAAACGAACGGGTACCTGACCCAGTGGATTTCTCAAAACTATCAGCTTGTACCACAAGGATTGGTTTTCAATCTCGCCACCGACCAACGCTTTCATGATCCTGCTGACTGGCATCTCGAAACACGCGGGTTGGCTGATGGGACGGTGCGTTTTGAGAAGGATGATGTGATAAACAGTAAGATTTTGCCGGCATATTCGAGGATGTTGACGAATCGTGGGCGGTATCTCGCAATGTCGAATCAGCACGAGCGCGCCATTATTGCTTTTAAAGAGGCATTGATGCTCGATCCGAATCTCGCTGAAGCGCAGAAAGGAATCGCGCAAAGCGAAGCGAAACTCCGGAATCCATAGCACGCCTTCATTTCCATATTCCTTCCTTGCCAGGGTCGCCGGTTGCCTCTAAAGCGACGGCATGAAAATCACGGGTTATATGGGTCTGGCCTTCTTCTGTTTTGGCGTGTCTGCGTACGCAGCTGACGAATTAATCGCCCTCAAAGCCGCGCGAATGTTTGATGGCAGATCGAACTCTCTAGTCCAGAACGGCGTAGTCGTCGTAAAGGACGACAAGATTGTAGACGTAGGGAGCAATCTGCAGATTCCCGCGGGTGCACGTGTTGTGGACCTTGGTGATGCGACGCTTTGTCCGGGTTTCATGGATGCGCATACGCATCTCACTGATGATTTCTCCGGCAACTATAATGAACGGCGGTTGCGAGAACTCGACGTGAACGTGTCCGAGCAGGCGATTCGAGCGACCGAATTTGCGCGTTTAACTATTGAAGCCGGCTTTACAACGGTGCGTGACCTGGGCAGTCGTTTCCTGGGCAGCCGTGAGTTTGTGGACGTGGCGCTGCGAAATTCAATCAATAAACGGTTGATCGTCGGCCCACGAATGTTGGTCGCGACCAAAGGAATCGGCGCGACCGGCGGGCACTTCGATTCGACGAATGGATTTCGCGACTTTCTCTTCGGACGCGAACCGGACTACACGGATGGGATTGCAGACGGGCCTGATGAAATTCGAAAGGCGGTCCGCTTTGAGGTCAAGAACGGTGCAGACGTGATCAAGGCTGCAGTGTCTGGCGGCGTGCTATCTCTCACCGATGAAGTCGACACTCCGCAATTGACTCCCGCTGAAATGGCGGCGCTCGTCGATGAATCGCATCGGCTGCGCAAAAAAGTTGCCGTGCATTGCCACGGAGACCAAGTCGCGCGTGAAGCGATCGACGCCGGCGTCGATTCGATTGAGCACGGCTCTTTCATGAAACCGGACACCCTAATGATGATGAAGAAGAAAGGAATATTTCTTACACCCACCCTGATGGCGAGCGAATGGATCATGGGTAAGATCGACAATTATCCGCCTGCGTTGCAGGCAAAAGCAAAAGCGGCTACAGCCGCTCGATCCGACATGTTTCGCAACGCGGTCAAGATGGGTGTCAGGATTTCATTCGGAACGGACGCTGCGGTGTTTCCGCATGGGCAAAACGCAAAGGAATTCAAGTTGATGGTGGAACTGGGTATGAGCCCGATCGAGGCATTGAAATCGGCGACCGGTAATGACGCCGAGCTGCTTGGGATTGCTCAAAAAGTCGGCACGTTGGAAAAAGGAAAACTGGCCGATGTGATTGCAGTGCCCGGCGATCCAACTGCGGACATCATGGCGACGGAACGCGTGTCCTTCGTTATGAAGGAAGGCAGAGTCATTCGTCAGGGGCCGTCCGTAGCGGAAAAGGCCCAAAAGACTGCCTCACCAGACCTCTCTGCTTTAGCCCATTGATACATTTGCAGTTTGCTCGGGTGAGACTTTGACAAAGCGGAGATCGCCGCTAGGTTCGGTGTCCCGCTTGCCTGATTGGGCGGGATAATTAAGCAGGAGCCTCGTTGTAAATTCAGCAACAGGCGCTTGAACTGCACCGAACAATGCAAACAAATCGAAGCAAACGTTATCGCGCCGCGGCGGAGCAAGTCGATCGGACGAAGAATTACACTCTCGCCGATTCGGTAGCGACGCTGAAGAAATTCTCGCCCACCAAATTTGATCAGACGGTGACCCTCTCATTTCGCCTCGGGGTTGATCCCAAGCAATCCGATCAAATGGTGCGCGGCACTTGTCCCCTTCCGCATGGCAGCGGAAAAAAGGTGCGAGTGCTCGTTTTCGCGGAAGGGGAAGCGGCAAGATCGGCCACAGAAGCTGGAGCGGAATTCGTGGGCATGAAAGACTTGATCCAGAAATGCCAGGAAGGCTTTCAGGATTTTGACGTGGCGATCGCTACGCCCGCCGCGATGGCCGAAGTACGGAAACTGGGCAAAGTTCTCGGTCCACGCGGGCTGATGCCAAACCCGCGGACGGGGACGGTAACCGAAGATACCGCCAAAGCGGTGCGAGAGGTGAAAGCCGGCCGTGTCGAATTCAAGCTCGACAAGAATGGCAACGTTGCCGTTCCGGTAGGGAAATTCTCCTTTCAGGAAAACGCACTGATAGAGAATGCAAATGCAGTGATTGAAGCGGTGATGCGAGCTCGTCCAGCAACGGCCAAGGGTCGCTACCTTGAAGGCGTGACAATCAGTGCGACTATGTCGCCCGGCGTCGGCGTCGATCCAAGCCCATATCTGAGCGGAGTTTAGGACCGGAATAAGGAGCTCGACCAAATATGCGACCAGAAAAGACCAGCGTTGTTTCAGAGTTGTCGGAGGCGTTGAAACGCTCTCCTTTCGTGCTCGTGACTGATTATCGCGGAATGAAGGTGTCCAACTTTAGCGAGTTGCGAACTCGACTGGCGTCGACCGGCGCCGAGGTCCACGTGGTGAAGAACAGTTTTCTCAAACTCGCAATGGCAGATTCGGGTTTCCCGCAGGTCGACGACCAATTTGCCGGGCAAACTGCGGTGGTTACTGGGGAAGCGGATGTAGCGCCGATAGCCAAAATTTTTAAGATATTTGCGACCGAATTTAAGCTGGCTGCGTTGAAGGTTGGCTTTGTCGATCGTGCAGTCCTTTCGACGGCGGAACTAGAAACTTTGGCAGAGTTGCCGGCGCGCGAAATTTTGCAGGCACAATTACTGGGCCTGCTGTTGTCTCCGGCAACGCGTCTTGTGCGTCTGTTTAACGAACCCGGCGCGGCGTTAGCACGATTGCTGAACGCGAAAGCCGAAAAGGAGGGCGCGCCCGCGGCATAAAATTTGTAGAGCAGGCGCATCGCCTGTCGCGGTAATCCCGAAATCTTTCGGGGTTGCCCTACAAGCAAAAAGGAAAAGAAAATTGTCCGAGCTGATGGCTATCGGCTTTAATTCTTCGAAGGCTTTCGAAGGCGGCAACTGGAGGAAAAACTAAAATGGCAGATACAGATAAATTGGT
>DATDFM010000031.1:0-10841 GCA_036522635.1 Candidatus Udaeobacter sp.
GATGTCGGCGGCACCAGCCTCGCTTGTCCGATGTTTTCCGGCCTGATGGCGATCGCTGCGCAGAAGGCCGGTCACCCGCTTGGACAAGCTGCGCCGCTGATTTACAACCTGCCTGCGGCTGCCGTTACCGACATTGTGCCAGTCGGATCGCCGACAAACGTTACCGGCATCATCGATGGAACTCCCATCTCCGCCGATCAGCTCGTTGCTCCCTTATCAAACACTTCGACTTACTACAGCGCGCTGTTTGAGATTCCGCCGGAATGGGGTGCGTTGTCCGGCTGGATGATCATAAGCTTCGGCACTGATTCCTCGCTCGCAGTGACTCCCGGCTGGGACAACGTTACAGGGGTCGGCACTCCTAACCCTGTCAACTTCGTTAACGCCATCGCGCAATAGCGGACCGGCTCACCGAGTGAACCGCTGGAAGTATTCGAAAACAGAGTTACTTCCGAAGCAAAACAAAACATTCCCAGTTTTCCGTGTAACAGGCACTGAAATTCCGCGCAGTACATCGGTGAATGGCTAGAAACTGACTCTCCCCTGGCACCCCGGAGCCCGCGGGTGCGGGGACGAAGGCGGCACGGTGAGAAATCGCGGAAGGCCAAAGTAATAAAGTGAAATCCCAATATGAAGAATCAATACATCGCACTCACAACCATTTTGCTCGTGCTTGCCCGCTGTATGTTTTCAGTAGAAACATTGGCGGTTACACCAGCGCCGGACGGAGGCTATGCTGGAGGGAACACTGCTGAAGGACAGAACACCCTTCTTAGTCTCACCACCGGCGCTTACAACACGGCAGTTGGTTTTCTTTCGCTGAGCAAAGACACGACTGGTAGTTTGAACACCGCTATTGGGGCCGGTGCGCTTGTTCTCAATACGGCGGATCAAAATACGGCCACCGGCGCGGCAGCGCTTTTGAGCACCACCACCGGCCAGAACAATGTCGCCAACGGAGCATTCGCCCTTTTTAGCAACACCGTTGGTATCGAAAACACAGCCCTAGGGAGTCTTGCACTCTTTTCGCATGCCAGTGGGAGCGATAATGTTGCGGTTGGTTACCGCGCGCTTTACAGCGATCAGACTGGACTATTCAATGATGCCGTTGGTCGTGGAGCGCTCTCTTCGAACGTTACCGGAGGTGGCAACACCGCGGTGGGCGACGCAGCGCTTACATCTTCCACCGGCAATGATAACACCGCGGTAGGTATTTCAGCAGGGGCGAACCTGACATCGGGAGGCGGCAACGTCTATATCGGCTCGGGCGCAGCAGTTCCGGGCGTTCCTAACGAGAACGGCCACACCTACATCGCCAATATCAACACCACGGCAGTCAATGGCGAATCTGTTACCGTGGACTCAACTACAGGTCTGCTTGGTCACCTTGCGTCGTCGCGACGTTACAAGGAAGACATTAAGCCGATGGATGATACCAGCCAGGCGCTTTACCGGCTCAAACCAGTCACTTACCGTTACAAGAAGGAAATCGACGCTACTCAAAGTCCCGCTTTTGGCCTAATCGCTGAGGAAGTGGCCGACGTGAATCCGAGTCTGGTCGCGCGCAATGCCAAAGGCCAACCCGAGAGCGTACACTACGAAATGGTGAACTCCATGTTGCTCAATGAGTTTCTCAAAGAACACCGCAAGATTGAGCAACTTGAAAAACAAATAGGAGCGCTTACTGCAAGCCTTCAGAAGGTCAGCTCACAGCTTGAACTGAGCAAAAACCGAACGCGAACCATCGCCGAAAAAAGTAAGTAGGAAAAGTCACAGGAGACGTTGCTGGATGCACAGGACTGTAGCCACGGCGACTCCTCGCGAAGGCTTTCGGAGCTGTGCGCCGTCCGGGAGGGCGCATTGAATGAATTAACGTCCCACGCGTCTTCGCAACGCTGCGGTGAGGTAAGCAGGGAGGCGTCTACAACATACTTAACCGGTGACATCCGTGTAACCTGTCACGCTGTAGCCTTTTGGCGCGCCGCAAAATTTATGAGGGCTGCCTGGCGGAGGCGGATCCGTGGCTTTCCCAAGTCTTTTCGTAACGGCCAGCTGCGTTACGCGCAGTACACGGTGAACGGCCAGAACTGACTCGAACGATTTCGAGATCAAAGAAGGCCAAACCAAGAAAAGGAAATTAAATATGAACAAACGAAACCTCATCCAGTTTGAAGCGACAGCTCAATGCGCTAAGAATTCGATTCGTGCGGCAGTCGCGGGATTTCTCCTCGTGCTGGCCTGCTGTGCGCTCTCACCGGCAGCGAAAGCGCAAACACCTACTCCGCCGCCTACCGTAACCGATACGGCCGTAGGTTTTCATGCGCTCTTTAACAACACGAGCGGCGCGGGTGACACGGCTGTAGGTTATCAAGCGCTCTTTAGCAACACCACTGGCGGCGACAATATTGCTCTAGGTCATAAGGCGCTCTTTAGTAACACCACCGGTTTCGGTAACATAGCCACAGGTTCGGGTGCGCTTTTTTCAAACACCACTGGCACTGTTAACGTGGCCACCGGTATTTCTGCGCTCTCCTCCAACACAACAGGCACGCGCAACACGGTCACCGGTGCTCAAGCGCTTTGGGACAACACAACAGGCAGCCGTAATACGGCCACCGGTTTTGATGCGCTTTTCAGCAACGAAACCGGCAGTCACAATGCCGCGTATGGCTGGCTGGCCCTTGCGAGCAGCGATGGCAACCTCAACATCGGACTCGGCGACGGAGCCGGTGAGACTCTCACCACGGGCGACAACAATATCGACATCGGCAACATTGGCGTCGCTGGCGAATCCAACACTATCCGCATCGGCACTCAGGTTTTCACGCCGGAACCATTCCCTCCCGGGGGAACAGATCACCCAGCTCATACCGCGACGTATATTGCCGGGATCAGCGGGACGCCGGTCGCAGGCGTAGGAGTTGTGATAGATGGCAACGGTCAACTTGGCGTGCTGGGCTCCTCCGAGCGTTTCAAGACCAAGATCAAACCAATGAGCAATACGAGCGAAACAATCCTCGCACTCAAACCGGTGACTTTTCATTACAAGCACAACATTGATCCCAAAGACACGCCACAGTTCGGTCTCATCGCCGAAGAAGTGGAAAAGGTGAATCCCGACTTGGTAGCTCGCGACGCTAACGGTAAAGTCTACACCGTTCGCTATGACGCTGTGAACGCAATGTTACTGAACGAGTTCCTCAAGGAGCATAAGAAAGTTAACAAGCTGGAAGCTGAACTCGCGGCGGTTAGCGCAAGATTGAAAGAGCAAGACGCTAAGATCGACAAGGTAGACGCAAAGGTGGAATTAACGAAGGCTGCTCCGCAAATGGTCAACAACGTCCAATAAAAGCGCAGATTCTATAAGCACACTCTACAATTGGCCGTCACGTTTCATTCGTGGCGGCTCTTGCTTCACTCCAAAATCGCAGTTCCGCTGGATGTTTGATCGTAATCTAAACCGCAAGTTCGCGCGTGCAGATGTAACGTCGCGGTTGCCCCAGTTCTTCCGCGTAACAGGCGGCCGCTTTTCGCGCAGTACATCGGTGAAGCCGAAAAACAAAGAAAGGAAATTAACATGAAAAAATACAATATTTCATTCACACCAGTGCTGTCCGTGCTGGTCTGCGTAATGTTTCTACCGACGCCAGAAGCGGTTGTCCCCGCACCGGACGGCGCCTATTCCAATGGCAACACCGCCGAAGGGCAAAACGCGCTTTTTAGTCTTACGACCGGCGGATATAACACAGCAGTCGGTTTTCTTTCGCTCCGGAGCGACACGACCAACAGCTTTAATACGGCCATTGGTGCCGGAACGCTAGTTGCCAACACGGCAGATGAAAACACCGCGACGGGCGCAGCGGCACTTTTAACCAACACGACTGGCAATCAGAATAGCGCCAACGGCGCGTTTGCGCTTTTTAGCAACAACGTCGGTAGCGCAAACACCGCCGTTGGTTTTGGTGCACTTCAAAACAGCACTGGCGATTACAACACCGCGTTGGGCGCCGGAGCAGGCACCGCCCTGGGCATCGGCAGCAACAATATCTTCATCGGCGATGCGGGTTTCTCCAGCTCTTTCGATGTGATTTCCATCGGCGCGATTCCTGCCAGCGGAACCCCTTACTCAAGAACCTACATCGGCGGCATCCACGACAGTGTGGAGCAAGACCGGCCTGTTTACGTTGATTCCCGGGGCCACCTTGGCTCGCCCGGTTCATCGCGCCGCTATAAAGAGGAGATCAAGCCGATGGACAAAGCCAGTGAAGCCCTCTTCGCGCTCAGACCGGTCACGTTCCGTTACAAACAACAGATCGATCCTTCGCATCGGCTGTCTTTTGGTTTGGTTGCTGAGGACGTGGCCAAGGTCAGCGCTGATCTGATTAGCCGGGATAAGGACGGTAAACCGCAAACCGTGCGTTACGAAGCAGTCAACGCGATGCTGCTGAATGAATTTCTAAAAGAACACAAAAAGGTCGAGGATTTGGAGAAGACTTTTCAAACGACTGCAGCGCAACAGGAGAAAGAAATCACAGCGCTCCTTGCGACAGTAAAAGCCCAGGCGGAGCAAATTCAGAAGGTGAGCGCTCAGGTTGAATTACACAAAGCTTCAGCACGAGCGGTGCAAAATGACCGGTAACAAAGATGAATGGACGCAAGACTTCAACGCACACAGACCAGGAGATGAACAAATGAAAAGGATAACGAAAATACTTTATGCGGGGTTCGCTGCACTAGCGTTCGCTTCCTTTGCACTCGTGCAGAGGGTGGACGCAGTCAGTCCTGCACCGGATGGCGGGTATCGCGGCGGCAATACGGCAGAAGGGCAAAACGCACTTTTGACCCTGACCACAGGTAGTTTCAATACGGCTGTTGGTTTGCTTTCACTCGGTAGCAACGCTACTGGTAGCTTCAACACGGCTCTAGGCGCTGGTGCTCTCCTTGCGACCTCGGGAACGCAAAATGCGGAGGGAAGCGAAAACACTGCTACTGGAGCCGGCGCGTTACTCAACAATACCACTGGCTATGAAAACACCGCCACGGGAGCGTTTGCACTCTTCAGTAACACAAGTAGCCGCGGCAACACCGCAAACGGCGACCGCGCTCTCTTTAACAACATTGGCGCTTTTAACACCGCTACCGGCGCGTCAGCCCTCGTAGACAACACAGAAGGCTTTTCGAACACGGCTGACGGGTACCTAGCTCTTTCTAACAACACAACAGGCAGCCAAAATACCGCCATCGGAGGCCATGCGCTCAGCAGCACCACCGGTAGCTACAACATCGCTATTGGTTATTTTGCCGGTAACTCCGTCACCACGGCCAGTGGCGTTACTTGTATCCAGCACGGTGGTGCAAACGTAGACAATACCACTTGGATCTCGAATATTTATGGCGTCACTACTCAGAGCGGCACCACGGCGCCAGTCGTGGTATCCGATGAGGGGCAGCTTGGCACAGTCGCTTCTTCTCAGCGGTTCAAGAAGGACATCGCTGCCATGGAGAACTCCAGTGAAACGATCCTGTTCCTGAGGCCAGTCACTTTCCACTACAAAACGGACACAAAGAGCATACCTCAATTCGGTTTGATTGCCGAAGAAGTCGCAAAGGTGAATCCAGCATTGGTGTTGCCTGACAAGGAAGGAAAGCCTTACACCGTTCGCTACGACGCGGTGAACGCGATGTTGCTCAATGAATTTCTAAAAGAACACAGGAGGGTTGAGCAACAGGCACGCGAAATTCAGAAACAAAGGAAGACCATCAGCGAGCTCAGGAGAGGGATGGACAGTTTTGTTGTCGAACTCAAGGAGCAGGCCTCCCAAATCCAGAGAGTGAGTGCAGAGTTAAAGACCAGCAAAGCAGCGACAAAAGTAGTCGTAAACAGTCCGTAGCATCCCGCTGCAATGTAGGTAGTGGCAGGCGCGTCTGCCACGCTGAAATGTCGCGAGGGCTGGGTCCCTGCATTTACCGAAAAGCAGCCTAACAGCTCCCTCCAGAATTTTCTGGCGAGCGATCATTTAGAGCGACCGTTCCCCTCTTGTAGGCACACTGCAGCGAAATTCGTCGCGCTTTGCGGAGATCTTTCTGCTCCGCAAATTCACGCGCGTTGACGCTAGTCTAGAAAAGCGGCGCCAAGTCGCCGCACTCCAAAGCGCTTCGCGCGAAACTCGGACCTCTGACTTCTGATCCTTTAAATTTATCCGTGACATCCGCGCAATCCGTGGTTTGCCAAACTTTTTCCACGTAACAGCCGGCGAAATCTCGCGCAGTACAGCAGCGAAAGGATAGCCGACTTTACCAAGGCCACGACGGTCAGGGGCACGGAAGGCTAAAACAATCAACAAAAGGAAAAATCAAAATCATGAAAAATCGAAACGTTCATTGCAGAACCACAATTCCAGCGCTTTTCATGGCGCTGGCATTTAGTTGCCTCTCTTCAGTGACAGCACAAGCGGGAGGAAGAGAAGCAGTAGGAGGAACTCAAGGGGGCGCAATTGTGGGCACATGGCATGTCCAGGTTTTCTTCGACCCTGAGCACACACAACTGCTTTTTGAAAGTTACAAGCAATGGCACAGCGACGGCTTGGAATTCGAATCCGCCAACATTAGCCCTGGAACGTTGTGCCTTGGGACTTGGAAACAGATAGGACGCAATATGGCGCAGCTCTACCACGTAGGATGGACCTACGGCAGCCCTGCGGGGACCTACAGATTCGTGTGGACCGAAACAGAGACCGTCAGCCCCGACGGCAACAGTTACGATGGGACCGGTCAGATAACGTACTACGACGCGAATGGAAACCAAGTCGGGGATCCAATCCCGACCTACCCCCATGCAACGCGTCTTCCGCCGCAGTGATCAATTAAATGGCACCGCAGACAGGTAACTAATCCCGCAACGGAGCCTTTTCGGTCGTCGCTAAGACGCATCGGAGAGGCTCCCGGACATTCGGTGAAAATCAACACGTTCATTCTGGTGTTGTCGCTCGGCGCGGCGATTTGCATTGCCCAATCGAGTAGCTCGCAGATTGGCCGCGAAGTGGGTTTGTCAAGACACTTGCAGGATGGAGAGGAGTACCAACTCTCCGTCTCACAACTGATCGAGCACGGTCAGAAAGTCTTCACGGCGGTTTGGACGGACCAGGAAGGTGGTGGGCGACCGTTTGCCAAAGGCACGGGCGCTCCGCTTTCCGATCCGTCGCAGCCGTTGCTTTTTCCACGAAACTTTAATCGCGTGTCCGGACCCGATTCCAACTCATGCGTGGCCTGTCATGCCCAGCCTTTTGGCATTGCAGGCGGCCACGGCGACATTGTAGCCAACGTTTTCGTGCTCGGGCAGCGTTTTGATTTCGGCACATTCGACCGATTGGATTTGCTGCCGACCAAGGGGTCGGTGGACGAACTGGGCCGGCCCGTCACGTTGCAATCCATCGCTAATTCGCGCGTCACAGTCGGCATGTTTGGTTCGGGGTTTATCGAAATGCTCGCCCGCCAGATCACGCACGATTTGCAAGCCATCCGCGACACCATCGCACCCGGTCAGTCACGTGCTCTCGTCTCGAAAGGCATTTCCTTTGGCCTGATCGCACGGCGCGCCGACGGGACATGGGACAT
The DNA here is from genome assembly GCA_036522635.1 of Candidatus Udaeobacter sp. Lineage (GTDB taxonomy): Bacteria > Verrucomicrobiota > Verrucomicrobiia > Chthoniobacterales > UBA10450 > Udaeobacter. The sequence continues at coordinate 7,615 of DATDFM010000031.1, forward strand.
CTCGCAAGTTGATGGTATTCCGCCGCAAAGCCTTACTTCGCCGGATGCCGAGCACCCACCGAGCCTCATCATCCGGCCTTTTCACCAGGCGGCCAACCGCGTTTCGCTGCGCGATTTTTCTAACACTGCTTTCAATCATCACCACGGCATCCAATCTACAGAGCGCTTCGGTGTTGATAGTGACCATGATGGGGATGGCGTTCTCAATGAATTGACCCGCGCTGACATGACGGCTGTGTGCATCTTTCAAGCAACGATGGCCGTTCCGGGCCGCGTGATTCCTAACAATGCCGAGATCGAAACAGCTGTCCTAAATGGCGAGCATAAGTTCCAAGCCGTTGGCTGCGCATCCTGCCATGTGCCAACCTTACCGCTGGACAATCGCGGTTGGATTTTTACAGAACCGAATCCGTACAATCCGGCCGGCAACCTTCGTGTTGGCGAAGCGCCAATAGTCTCGGTGGATCTCACTGATCACAGGCTGCCTCCGCCGCGGCTTCAGCCGAACAGTGAGACGGGTCTTCTTGACGTGCCCGCCTTTACAGACCTGAAGATTCACGACATCTGCGACGGGCCGCACGACCCGAACATCGAACCCCTCGATATGAATCAGCAGAGTGGTTCGCCGGATTTCTTCGCGGGCAACAGAAAGTTCATCACCAAAAAACTTTGGGGCGTCGGCAATCAGCCACCATTTTTTCATCATGGACAGTTCACCACGATGCGCGCCGCGATTCTCGCACACGGGGGCGAAGCCAATGCGACGCGTCAAGCCTTTCAGGCTCTGAATGACTACGATCGGGATTGTATCATTGAATTTTTGAAAACGCTCCAAGTCTTGCCGCCCGGCACGAGATGCCTGGTGTGTGACGAGAATTATCACCCAAAACAGTGGCCACCACTGGGACGCTAGGATCTCCAGCCGTTCTGGGTATGGCCGCGCCGGTTATTCGACATGCGAGCTCCGACAGATTACGAGGTTGCCGCGTTCGATCCGGTCAAATTTCGTTTTTGTTTAGGGCTTGTGGCAAATGCTCCTGTTGCTACTCACAATTGAATTCGTGCTTTGGCCAATTCCGTGTCAATGGCGCTTGCAAAGAGTAGCGCATGCGTCTCGCTTGCAGCGGACTGGATCGCAAGCCGGAGGCTCGCGCTACTTTATTGGTACAAATCCTGCCGCCGATGGCCTAACGATTGCATCCGTTGGCGAACTGATTGCACAAGCTCTTGTGAAACATTGGCGTCAATTAATTCCTCGCGATCTGGTGAAGCGGCCGCGATCACAATTCCGCGCGGATCGATGATAGCGGAGTTGCCGCAGAACCAAAGGTCATCGTCTTTGCCCACGCGGTTCGACATGATCATATAGCTTTGATTTTCAATCGCGCGCGCTTGCGCGAGCACACGAAAATGTTCGTCACGTGGAAATGGCCACGCTGAGGACATAAGGAAAGCGCCGACGTTCTGATCTGTGGCCATTTTTCGATACATCTCCGGAAAGCGAAGGTCGTAGCAGATGCTGAAACCAAAGCGCAGATCGTCGACCACAAAGCTCGCGAACTTATCGCCGGCAGCGAAGCAGGTATGTTCTTCTACCGGCGCAACTGCGTACAAATGGGCCTTGCGATATTTCGCAACAATATCTCCCTTCGCATCAACCAGCACCTGGGAATTGTAGATTGATGATCCTTCGCGCTCGGATACGCCACTGACGATCCCCATTGAAAGTTGGTTGGCGATTCCTTGAAGGCTGGCAACAAAGCCGGTCTTCCAATGGCTGGCGTGCTTGTTGATCACCGGCATGGAATAACCCGTGTCAGTCATCTCCGGGAAAAGGATCAATTCCGCGCCAGCTTCTTTGGCTCGCACGCAGAAGTCGCGGACTTTCGAGAGATTTGCTTCCGGCTCGCCAACAGAACAAGAGATCTGAGCGACTGCGACTTTCATTTACTGGCTTTCAAATACCTCCGGCCAGAGTGTCATGTCGAGCGGAGTCGAGACATCTCTGGAAATTTTCTTCGTGCTTTGAAATCAGAGATTCTTCGCTTTGCTCAGAATGACAATTCTGAATGGTTTGTGACGCATGTCGTGCTTTACGCCGCAATGGGCCTTCGATATCCAAAAAATTCTTGCTTCGTAATAATGTGTGCCACTTCCGGTGGAACCATTTGCTGCCATCTGCTGTCGCCCGACTGTAACTTTGCCAATACGTCGCGTGGCTGAATGCGCAGATACTCAGGATGATAATCGGTGATCTCCTGCACGTATTGGTTGTCGATCAAATACTGAAATAAAGAGCGAAGATTCGGCGCGACTTTGACTTGCGTTGCCGTGACGATCTTTCCAGTCGCTTCGTCGATCCGTGGGTAGACATACAGTTTCAGTCCTCCCTTGAACATTCTGCCCAACGCCTCGAGGATGCCGCCCTCGAGGTTCGTGTAATATTTTTCGTTCAAGATTTCGATCAAACTAGGAACACCCATGACAAGGCCAATCGCCCTATTTGTGTAACGAAAGAGATACCCCGCGAGCCGATAGTATTCGCCGAACTTTGAGATCAGAACCGTTCGGCCAAGGGCACGGAGAATATCGACGCGAGCAAGAAAATCCGCGTGATTGACCTCGCCGTCGGCCCGCAAATTCTCAAGCGTCATCTCCATGAGCACCACTATCTCGTCTTCCGAACAGTCGCAGTGCTTCAGGAAAACGCGTCGCGCCCCATCCAGCATGTCGTTGGTGGCGTACGTGACAGGTCGAAAACTCCCGCGCTCGACCAGGATCGCTTTTTTGTAAAAAACTTCGGCAGGCTGAACAGTCTCTCCATCCGCCTTGAACATCACTGCATCTGTCAGGCCCTGACTGACTAACTGCAAACTCATCAATCGATTATCGACGTTTTGAAACAGAGGCCCGGAAAATTTTATCATGTCCACTTCGATTCGTCCCGATGGAAGATTTTCCTGGAGTGATGAAATCAGTTTTTCCGGCGGCCGACAGTAAAACGCGCCATGGAGAAGATTCACCCCGATCACCCCTAGGGCTTCTTGTTGGTCGACGTTTGCGTCATCGAGCAACCGAACGTGGATAATGATCTGGTTTGGTTGCCCGCGGGGTTGGGGTTGGAACCGCACGCCCAACCAGCCATGCGATTCGTTGCGCTCTTTGAAACTGCGCGCAGCGACCGTATCGGCGAAGACAAAGAAAGTTTTCTCGGCGCCGAACTTTGC
>DATDFM010000032.1:0-30361 GCA_036522635.1 Candidatus Udaeobacter sp.
GCGATATTTGGCGGCGCTGCATTTTTCCGGGGAATTGTCGTTCATCCGCCAGGACTGGAAAAGTACAAGTCTATTCCATGGGTCAATTATGTGCATCCTAACGTAAAGAAACTGAACCGGGCTAAAACCCTGGTCGGTGAAGGCAAACTAACAGACGCTCGCGCGATCCTGGTCCAAGCGCTCATCACCGCGCCAAAATCACCGGTCACCCGCGAGTTGCGCGACCTACTGGGCGACGTCAACACACAAATCTTTTTCTCAAAACAACCGTCGCCTCGCAAAACCGAATATACGGTGAAACGCGGCGACGCTCTTTCATCAATCGCGCGAAAGCTTGAGTCCAGTCCCGAGCTAATCATGCGCGTGAACGGACTTGATTCCACATTGATCCGGCCCGGAGAAACGCTTCTCGTGCCAAAGCTTGATTTCACAATCACCATAGACCTTCCGCGCAACCGCTTGGTTGTGCATGATAGCCGGGGATTTTTTACTCAATATCCGATCGCCTCGGCGGAACTGCCGCGGGCGCGGCAATCCACGATTCAGACGAGAGTAACGGCGAAGTCGTTCTGGCAAAATGGTAAGCCAGTGCGGCCCGCTGACCGACTCCAGGCGGAAGGCACTCCGCGCATCGAACTCGCGCGCAGAGGCTATGTGCTCTATGGCGTCGAAGAGGAGAGTAATGCCACTACTTCGCAAATTTCGGTAGAGGCCGATGATAAGGAGGAAACAACGAATTCGGACAAAGAGGATCGCCCCCCTCAGGGAATTGCCATGCTGAAAACCGATCTTGCCGAGATCGAATTGCTCATTCGCCAGAAAACACCGGTGACGATCATTCTCAACTCCGAATGACCGCAGCCGATCATGACAAACCACGGAATATCGCGGAATTGGCTGCCGGAATCCAATCGACTTCCACCTGCTCGATCAAGCTAAGCAACGCGACAGCTGAAGAGGCATGGGAGCGACCCATGTAACCCGAACCCGAGACGAGGCGATACTTCTATTGCCTCAGGACTTCCTTCATGCGCGCTTTTGCTTCAGCAGGAAGTTTTTCGTCAGAGACTTCGCCAATTCTTTCCGGAAACTCACGCGAGACTTGGCGAATGTATTTCAGCTGCTTCATGTACCGCTCGCAGAACGAACACATGAAATAATGAATGCGCAGCTTCATCCGCATCATCAAAGACAATCGTTTTTCCATGCCGAGCGACAAAATCCGAACGACCTCGGGGCACGTCGGCGTAAACCTGCAAATTAGCAGCACGATCTGCAGCTGGAACCAGCTTCGATGTTCCTGAAACGTCGAAGTATCGTCGGGTGGCCGGGGATTAGGCATCCATTCGTGAAGCGGCTTTAGCTTGTTAATGTTGCACCTCCAGCTTTTCGAACCAGTTCATCGCAAGACACTCGCGAAGCGCCATGCGTGCTCGGTGCAACATGACCCATAAATTGCTTTCGGAAATTAAAAGTGTTGCACAGATTTCCTTGCTCTCGACTTCATCCATTTCGCGCATCATGAATACGGTGGCGATGCGCTCAGGCAATTTTCCGAGGCAATCGCGCATCGTCTTCCAAAATTCGTCCCGGTGCATGACTTCGTCAGGGTCCGGTTTCCATTCCTTGGGGCCGTTCATATGGACCCAGTATCCCTCCGGCACGAATTTCTCTGCGCATTCGTCATTGAGAAATTCCAGGTCCGTGAACGACGTTTCGCGGCCAAGTTTGCGATAATAATCGCAGATTTTGTGCTTCAAGATTCCGCAGAGCCAACTGCGCACCGTAGAGCCGCCACGAAATCGTTCCTGTGTGCGTACTGCCGCGAGGAAGGTTTCCTGCACCAGATCCTGAGCGACGTCGGGCTTGCGTACCCGCTCAAGGGCATACCGATAAAGGATGTCACCATGTTCGTCGACCCATCGCGACGGGTCATTTGTGGCCTTGGCGGTCGGTTCCTGTTGAGCAACTGGCTTGCTAATGTCACCAGCAGTGGTTCCGGGGTGAAACGACATGTCGGCGAATTAAACCGAATGCCGTGAAATTGCGAAGAGAAATGTAAGGAGTATTCGGCCTCTACGACAAATAAATAAGATGAGACACATCACGTTTCTGATCGCCGCCTTGTTATTCTTGTTATCCAATGTAGCGAAGCCGGAGTTGCCTGTGAAGAAAGTGCTCACGCTCGATGCCGCGAAGAAAATCGCCGGCGTCGCGGAGGCTGAGGCGAAAAAGCGTGGTGCCACCGTCGTTATTGTTATTGTGGACGACGGCGGTCATCTGTTGTTGCTGGAGCGACTCGACGATACACAGGTTGCAAGCGTTGAGGTTGGCATTGGCAAAGCACGGACGGCGGCGATCTTTCGACGCCCAAGCAAAGTGTTCGAAGATCAAGTGCGTGACGGTCGGGTAGCTGCGCTGGCGTTGCCGGGTGCAACGCCGTTGCAGGGTGGCGTGCCCATTGTTCACCAGGGAAAAGTGATCGGGGCGATTGGGGTAAGCGGCAACACTCCGCAGGAAGATGAGGACATTGCCAAGGCAGGAGCTGCTAGCGCCGCTGCGATCGCAGACTAAAGCTGCAGCCGCCGCCGTGTCGGGGGGCTCTCGTCAACTGCAATGCGATATTCTCGATGCGCTTCGCACCCGCTTTCGCGCAGCTCCGGCGCGGCAAGCAGCGAAGCGGCTACAGGGATTGCTGCAAATGTCCTGAAGGTTTTTGCAGCACCGAAAGTTTGTCCTGCGCAGGAACGCCACGTTCGGCGCGCCGGTTGGACCGAGTTGTTCTTTGATTTGGTATTTGCGGCGGCCATCGCGCAATTGAGCGCGCCACTTGGTCACGAATACTCGGTCTATGGTATCGGGCGCTTCGCATTCTTGCTCGCGTTGGTCTTTCTGGCCTGGTTCGGGTACACCAGTTTTTCAACCCAGTTTGGCGTCGATGACATCGTTGAGCGCGTGCTTATTGTGGCGCAGATATTTCTGGTGGCAGTCATGGCTGCAAACGCCACCGACGCCCTCAGCAGCAAAGACGCAGCTGGATTCGGGGCAGCATATGGCGGTGTTCGGGCGATTTTGGCTGTGCAATACGCGCGAGTCGTCCGCTCTCACAATGCGGGACCGTTCGTCCGGCGACGGATTATTGGATTGCTGGTCTCCGCTATTTTTTGGACTCTTTCAGCGTTATTTCTGCCTCCCGGGCGCTACATTGCCTGGACGCTTGCTCTCTTGCTCGATATCGGCAATTCCTGGCCGGCATTGCACACCACCACCGCTTCACCGCCGGGCGCTACCCATTTTCCGGAGCGATTCGGGCTGCTCACAATCATCTTGTTAGGCGAATTTGTCGCTTCTGTAATGCGCGGGATCGAAAGCCAAATGGGCTGGAGTTTTCTCGCTGTGACCGCTGCCGTGCTGAGCCTTGGTTTGGGTCTTGCAATTTGGTCGTGTTATTCCGACGGCGCGATGGGGTGGGAAACGCGGCACGTGCGCAGTCAGAGGGATGTGGTGCGATTACGTAAATGGATTGCGCTGCATTTCGTGTTCTTTCTAGGAATCGGCGTGCTCGGAGTTGGTGTTCGACGCGCCATCGTGCTGCCACCCGGCGCGCATTTCAGTGCAGCCGAGCAATGGATCATCTGCTCAGCAACTGCCGGCATTATTTTGGTGATTATGGGAATTGCATCGACGTCGGAACATCACTCTTGCTCGCGACGAATATGGGTGTGGATCGGGCAGGGCGCCGTCGTTGTGTGTGTGCTCGCGCTTTCGCCTTTCTGTGCGCAGATCATTGCGACCGCCCTGCTAGCGATCCTGCTTCTCTGCATCGTTACACAAATAGCTTTGCTTGTTACCAATCGTCATTATGTAAAATGAGATCGGCGGCTCGACGCGGATCGTCGCGATCGCCGTGGATCTCCTGCGCCGGAAAGTAAATTTTCTCAAACGCATGCTGGGTCTCGGCCGGCGGAAGTCCTTCCTGGCCCCGCGCAATTGCACGTCTCAACGCGGTTTGGAATGAACATTCAATCCAAACCTTGAGATCGAAATAGTCGCGATAGGCTGCCTTAAACAGAAAAATTCCTTCGAGCACAACGATGTCGATGTTCCGAAAAACGTAGCGATGTTTGCGGTGAACGGTGGCTTTTGCGTCACCGCAATCAGCCAGTACATCGACACCGCGGTGCTTGCGCAACGGAAGAATTAAGCGCTCAAACATTTCGTCGAAACGGATGGCGTGCTGGTAAAAATGTTCCGCATGGTTCCCCCGGTTAAAACAAACACCTGGCAGGTTCAACCAATCATCAGCTGATATCACCGCCACATTCAGTGATTCGGCCCGCAAGGCATCCGCCATTTTGATAGTAACAAAACCTTTGCCGCTGCCGTCGATCCCCGAGACGCCGACGAGCACGCTGCGATCAGGCGGAACCGCGCTGCGTTTTCGCACGATGGCGTCCACGACGCGTTTCCATGGAACGGTCAAACAGTTGCCATTCGATTTACTGCTTCGCGTGAGCGTTCTTTGTTGTGACGTCATCCTCACGAAACGTGAGCGCGACAGCGTTCATGCAGTAGCGCAACCCAGTCGGGGGCGGTCCGTCCTTGAAGACATGCCCTAAATGCGAACCACAGCGCGCGCACGAAATTTCCCTGCCGAAGATCACTGAGATCGTATTGTTTTCGTGCAGAGCTTCTTTGCCAATTGGCTGCCAAAAGCTTGGCCAACCTGTGCCGGAATCGAACTTTGCGTCCGCCCTGTAAAGAGCATTCCCGCAGGCAGAGCACACATAGACTCCATTGCGGTGATCCAGCGTGTTGCCATTCAATGATGGGGCCTCGGTGCCAGCGAGCCGCATCACGTAAAACTGCAATGGCGACATGATAACCTGCCATTCCTTGTTAGTAAGGTGCACCTTTTGATCGAGCGGAACGGCGTCGAGCTTCGCGCGAATCTGCGCGGTCTCCACATGGCTCGACGAGTGCGCACGTGAGCAGGCAAAGAGCGCAGCGCAAATGGCTGGACTCAACAAGATTTGGATCAGGCGTCGCATAAGCGCAGTTATCCCTGCAACCAACCGCCGGTCGCTTGAACGGGTATCCCGTTTTCTGTGATCCATGCTGCGAACGCGCTGGGTTTGTCGTTCCCGCTCCCTGTCGGAACCGCGATCGATCCAGTCCAGCGGTTCGATTCATTTGTCATGTTGACCTTGATAAGATCGAGAACAACGAAATCATGGCGCAACTTGCGACCGCTGTTTTCACCGCGTTTCACATTCGATTCCAGATCGTTTCCTAGCAGTGCGATGTTCAACGCCAGACCACGAGCTTGTTTCGTCTCTGCGATAAAGCTGGCGCTGAGTTTTCCGTCCGTGCCTAACGACACGCGGAGCACGCCAACTTTAGCTGAACTTGTCGGCGGCGCATCTCCGCCGAACCAGCGTTGCCATTCCTTCCCGTTGACAACAAAGCCCGGAGTGTAAACCGAATCGCCGCCCCACGTCGCCGCGTAGTTTTGTTGTCTCGAAGTGAATTCCGGCTTGGCAAAGCGATCGCGCCACCCGAGACCGTCCCAATAATCAACGTGAAACGCGACAGGAACGATCTTCTTCCACAGCTCTTGATTCGATTTGAGCTCGCTCAACCATTTTTCAGCCGGCGGACAACTGCTGCATCCCTCGGAAGTGAAGAGTTCGATGAGGGTGGCTTGCGTCTCGCCGCTCTCAAATGTTGTAGCCGGGGGCGTCGACCCCCGCTGCTCGGCTAGCGCGTATGACATGGTTATGCAAAAAGCGAGCGCGGCTAGGTGACAAGCGGATTTCATTTTGTGAAGTACCTTAGCCGGGTCATCACCCGCGGCTACAGATGCACTCAGGACGTCGCCACCATTTCCGGCTCCGCGCGTCGAGCGTCCATCCGCTCAAGCAAATGGTCGCCGACTCGTAATGCATTGGCCATGATTGTGAGCGCGGGATTTACAGCGCCGCTTGAGCAAAAAAAGCTGGCATCCACAACATACAGGTTGTCGAGCTCGTGCGCTTTGCAGTTGCGATCCAGGGCGCTGGTTTTCGGATCGTCTCCAAAACGGACCGTGCCGTTTTGGTGTGCAACTCCGGCAAGCGGAATGCGCTGGCCGAGAAACAGGTTTCGGGCAACGAGGCCTTCGTGGCATTCGTGCCCGTGAACCGAGCATTTGGTCTGCTGTTGCATCAGCCCCTCAAGTTTTTTAATCAAACGTTTGTGTCCCTCCTCGTTATTGGGCTTGTACTGCAGGACGATCTCGCCGTCGCGATTGATCGTGACGCGATTGTTAGGGTCCGGCAAATCTTCTGACGTGAGCCAGAAATCCAGCGAATGTTTGCCCATCAGGTCCAGCGTCCATTTCGGCGCAACTTTTGGAGCGCCGGCTTTCAGCGTATCACCGTCGAGCTTGCCGACGAATGAGATGTGGCCCATCGGAAACTCCCAATCCGGCGAGCGATAATAGAAGTCGTTAACGGAAAGCGTTTTTTGAAACACAGTCGGATTCGGACATTTCGATAGCGCCATCAAAACAGAATTGACGTGACCCATGTAGTGACGGCCCACAACATCGGAACCATTCGCCAGCCCGTTTGGGTGTCTGTCAGTAGCTGAACGCAACAGGAGCGCCGCTGAATTGATGGCTCCTGCCGACAGCACAACCATTTTGCCGGAATAACTTTCGATTTGCCCGTTTCGTTCTACCTCAACACACGTGACTTCGCGGCCTGATCCGTCGGTTTCCAGACGGGTTACCTTCGCGTCTGTCAGGAGAGTGACATTCGAATGCCTCAGGGCAGGCACGACACAGCAGGTCTGGGCGTCAGCCTTCGCATTAAGCAAGCAGGGATAACCATCGCAGGTACTGCACCGAATACATGAGCTGTTCTGCCGATTTCTCTCATCCAGCATCACTCCAAGTGGCGTGTGAAACGGATTCAACCCCAGCCGTGCAAAATCATCGCTCAACTGTTGAATACGCGGCTCATGGCTGATTGCTGCATACGGGAACGCGCCGCTGCGACGCGGTTCAGTGGGATCTTCGCCGACTTCGCCATGCACATGGTAAATGCGTTCGGCTTCAGCGTAGTACGGCTCCAACTCGTTGTACGAAATCGGCCATGCCGGCGAGATTCCGCCGTAGTGCTTTATCTCCGAGAAATCTTCTTCGCGGAGCCGGAACAGTGCAGCGCCATAAAATTTGGTATTCCCGCCGACATAATAATTCGTGTGCGGATGCAGCTCACTGCCATCGGCGTTCCGCCAAAGCTCTTTGGTGTTGTAGCGTCCGCGCGCATTCACTTCCAGGGAGTTCCAGTTTTCTTTCTCGCGTGGAACAAACGGCCCGCGCTCGAGCAACAGAATTTTCTTGCCGCTCGGTGCGAGATGGTACGCCAAGGTGCCGCCGCCCGCGCCCGAACCAATGATGATAAAATCGTAATCGCTCCCGTTTTTCATACTGATTGGTCGTCGGTCGACAAAAGTCCTTACTCAAAAACTTCAATAAGGCGCAGCACATGTAAGGAAGTGCATTCTCGCCCGACCAATAAACCTTGGAACTGCTGCTGCTACTCGGGCAGCGGAAGAAACATTCCTATCTAATCAAGTGAGCGAACGGAACTACAGCGGCGTTGCGGGTTGGAGCCTGATACCGCTCCGGCTCGTTCTTGGTTATGGTTTTATGGTTCACGGCTGGGCCAAATGGAGTCGCGGCCCTGCTGGTTTCGCACGGCTGCTTGAACAGATCGGCGTCCCTTTTCCAAACGTTAGCGCGTGGGTCGTTACGTTACTTGAGTTGTTTGGAGGGTTCGCGATTCTGGCTGGCGCTCTTATCGCGGTGGTCAGCATTCCACTCATTATTTCCCTGCTCGTCGCCATGGTTACAGTTCATTTGAAGTATGGCTTCAGTTCGATCAACACGATTGGCCTAACGCCGTCGGGTCCCGTCTTTGGTCCGCCCGGTTTTGAGGTGGATCTCTTGTACATAGCGGGATTGCTGGTTCTAACCGTGAATGGCCCAGGTAAGTTCTCGGTCGATTGGCTCCTCGCTCAGACACGACGGAAGCGCTTTGCAAATGGTTTGAACCTAAATCCGCCGATGAGTTGAAAAGCTACAGACCCCTTCTGTAAGGAATCGCATGTGGTTCCGACGAATGGGAAAAACCAAACAAAACTTATGCAAGCCCAAGCCCCGACTTACCGACCCAAACCGCAAATGCCGCATACTCATAGTTTCATGGATCTACCAACGCCGGTAGTTCCCAAGGTAGAAAGACGCGAACTGCTCAGGGGCCAAAAAGCAATCGTTACCGGCGCGAGCTCGGGAATCGGCCGCTCGATCGCGCTTGCGCTCGGTCATGCAGGCGCGGATGTCTGCATTAATTACGTTGCCGGTGAAGAGAAAGCTCAGGCCATGGTTGACGAACTACGAGGCCATGGCCACACGGCGATGTCATTCAAGGCTGATGTTTCCAGCGAAGAAGAGGTTGCCCAGATGTTCAACGCCGTACGAGACGAGTTCGGCACGGTGGACATCCTGATTAACAACGCCGGCCTGCAGCAGGACGCGCCGGTGGACCAGATGACGCTGGCGCAATGGAACAAAGTCATCAGCGTCAATCTCACTGGACAATTTCTGTGCGCACGTGAAGCCATCCGCGAATTCAAGCGTCGCGGTATCCAACCGGAAATCTCATGCTGCGCCGGCAAAATCATTTGCGTCAGTTCCGTTCATGAAATCATACCGTGGGCCGGCCACGTAAATTATGCTGCGTCGAAGGGTGGCGTGATGCTGATGATGAAAAGCATCGCGCAAGAAGTCGCACCTTATCGAATTCGCGTGAACTCGATCGCCCCCGGCGCGATTCGCACTCCGATCAACATGCAGGCCTGGGATACGGAGGAGCACTACAACGAGTTACTTAAACTTATTCCATACAAACGCATCGGCGAACCTGAAGAAATTGGGCGCGTCGCAGTTTGGCTGGCTAGTGACGAGTCCGATTACATCCAGGGAGCAACCCTATTTGTTGACGGCGGCATGACGCTTTATCCCGGCTTCGAGACTGGAGGTTAAAATGATCGCAATCGCAATTTTGTCCGCTCTGGTGATTTTGCTATTCCGCTTTGATTCCGTCGCGCCTGATGAATCCAATTGATCCTGGCGCGGAATGGCTCGAAGCAGACGGCCTTGGCGGATTCGCCAGCGGAACGGTCTCAGGAATTCGCACTCGTCGGTATCACGCTCTGCTGCTAACCGCAACAACACCGCCGGCAGGACGAATGGTGCTGGTGAACGGTCTCGATGCGTGGGTCGAAACACCGCGAGGCACATTTGCAATCTCATCGCAGCGCTACGGACCTGACGTAATTCATCCCGACGGCCTTTCTCGAATCGAATCGTTCGAACATGAACCGTGGCCGCGTTGGCGGTATAAGATCGGCGAGAATCTCGTTATCGAACAGGAGCTGTTCGTTTCGAAAGGCGAATCAGCAATTTTCATCTCCTGGAAAATCGTCGATCCAAAGCGCCAGATCACTGGCGCACTCCGAGACGCTGCCGCGACAAACAATGAGTCGAATGACGCTTGCGTTTTGGAGTGCGGCGCTGCTGCGCCGCTTTCAAACGCGATTAAGCTCCGCGTGCGGCCGTTTCTTTCCGGTCGTGATTTCCATTCTGCCCATCACGAGAACGGTTCTTTTCGATTCGAAGCCGCGCAAAGCGGGGAACGCGTCATGTTTCGATCTTACGACGGAGTTCCGGCGGTCATCGCCTACTCGAATGGCACGTACACGCACGACCCGACTTGGTACCGAAACTTTTTGTATTCCGAAGAACTCGCCCGTGGACTTGATGCTGTTGAAGATCTCGCCTCGCCCGGCGTCTTTGAATTTTTAGTTTCTGAAAAACCGGCGGTGCTCATGCTCACGGCTGAAACTGTAGCCGGGGGCGATGACCCTGGCTCTTCAAACCAACCGGCGTCAACGCCGACGACTACAGAATCCATCGAAGCGCGTTATGCCCAGTTCAGAAATATCGAGCAAGCCCGCCGGAACAATTTCTCCGGTCCGCTTGAGCGCGCCGCCGACGCGTACTTAGTTAAACGCGGCAATGGCAAGACGCTAATCGCCGGTTACCCCTGGTTCGGTGATTGGGGACGCGACACATTCATCTCATTACGCGGTTTATGTATCGCAACCGGCCGACTGGAGGAAGCACGCGACATCTTGTTGCAATGGGCGGGGACTGTTTCGGAAGGCATGTTGCCAAACCGTTTTCCCGATCAAGGCGAGCAGCCGGAGTTTAATTCCGTTGACGCATCCTTGTGGTACGTCATTGCGGTACACGACTATCTTCTCGCTGCAAGGAAGCAGCCAAACCTGACCGATGATTGTCACACGAAGAGATTGAGTGCAGCGGTCGAAGCGATTTTGACCGGTTACAACGAAGGCACCCGTTTCGGCATTCGGGCCGATCGCGATGCACTGCTCTCGGCTGGTGAGCGCGGACAACAACTCACTTGGATGGATGCGCGCGTCGATGGCCGTGAGATCACGCCACGCATCGGGAAGCCGGTAGAAATTCAGGCGCTCTGGCTCAACGCGCTTGCAATCGGCGCAAAATTTTCCGCGCGTTGGCAACCCCTTTTAGAGAAAGGTCGTGCGGCATTTGAAAGCAAATTCTGGAACGAACACGCCGGTTATCTTGCCGATGTAATCGATTGCGATCATCAGCCGGGTGCGATCGATCTTACATTTCGACCAAACCAAATCTTCGCGATTGGCGGATTACCACTCATGTTGTTGTCGACAGAAAAGGCGCGCCGTGTTGTGGATGCAGTAGAAGCGCGGTTACTGACACCGATCGGTTTACGTTCCCTCGCACCCGGAGAAACGGGGTACGCACCGCATTACACAGGCGATTCGCGTGCCAGGGATTCAATTTATCATCAAGGCACAGTCTGGCTGTGGTTGATTGGCGCATTCGTTGAGGCGTGGGTGCGTGTGCGTGGTTCCACCCCGCTCGCAAAAAAGAACGCGCGTGAACGATTTCTTCCGCCATTTCATGAGCATCTCAATCGGGCCGGTTTGGGCCACGTGTCCGAAATTTGCGATGCCGAAAGACCACACGTTCCACGCGGCTGTCCTTTTCAGGCATGGTCGTTAGGTGAGCTACTTAGGCTAGACCGCACCACATTGGCGTAACGCACATAGGAGTGTTCGCCAATTCGTTGCAAAGTCGCTGAAATGGCCGTCGACGAATGAAGTGATCGAATCGCTCAAACACTCCTGCGGGCATCGCGCAAAGTGCTGTGCTGCGTATTTTCGTTAGTGAAATCATTCGCTGAGGAGTTTCATCGCATCGGTGACAGGGCGCGACCGATCCTTGGTACATGTGTCTACGGCTTGGCCGCCAGCCTGGCTGCGGTGGGATTTCAACTCGCGATCAACCGCATCTACGGTTTCGCATTCCAGGCTCCGGCTTCCGTGAGCGCGAACCGTTTTCTGATCGTCAGTCTGCTTACGATCGTCGCCACATCGCTGGCGACCGGTTGGCTATTGAATTCGTTCGCCCCTGGAGCGGCCGGCAGCGGCATTCCCCAGGTGAAACTGAATTTCTGGAAGGAATTCGGGCACGCGCCGCGGCGGATCGCAGTAGTGAAATTCATCGCTGGAGTCATTTGCATCGGCGGTGGCCAAAGTCTCGGGCGGGAAGGACCGACCGTGCAAATTGGTAGCAATCTTTCATCGACAATTGCGGGCTGGTTGGGTGTTTCGAAGCAAAATCGACGGGCGGCGAGCGCAGCAGGCGCAGCCGCTGGTCTGGCTGCAGCGTTCAATGCGCCGCTGGCGTCCGTGGCATTTGTGCTTGAAGAGATTATTGGTGATCTCAACAGCAGATCACTGGGGCCGGTGCTGCTCGCAGCAGTGATCGGCGCGTTCATCGTGCATGCCTTCGTCGGCGCGCAGCCAGCTTTCAATTTGCCGCACATTAATGAGCCTACATGGCGAGCATACGCGCTTATGCCATTTGCTGCCGGCCTCGCCGCTCTGGTGGGCGTGGTTTTCCAGCGCGCGACGCTTCGCCTCCGTGCAGGTATTAGAAAATTTCGTGCACCATCACGGTGGCTCTCGCCGCTCGGCGGAGGTTTGATTACTTGGATTATCGGCGCGGCCGTTTTCCTGGCCACGTCGCATTTAGGCGTCTTTGCACTCGGGTATGGCGACTTGAGCGATGCACTCAACCACGGCTTCGCATGGCGTTTGGCCGTAGTTCTATTAATTGGAAAATTGGTTGCGACCATCGCCTGCTATGGATTTGGAGGTTGCGGCGGAATCTTTTCCCCGAATCTGTTTCTCGGTGGAATGTGCGGTGTGGTCGTCGCCGGTTTGGGTGGGGATTTCCTGCATCTTAGTCAAAGTGATGCGGTGTTACTAGCCGTGGGCGGAATGAGCGCCGCGCTCGGCGCAGTCGTGCTCGCACCCGTTACAGGGATGCTGATCATTTTCGAAATGACCCATCAATTCGCTCTGGTTCCCGGACTGATGCTGGCCGGCCTAATAAGTCAGCTCGTTGCACGCTCTATCAATCGCGCCAATTTCTATGACGCAATCTTGGTTCAAGATGGGCATGAGCTTGAGCACCTCATCCCACCGCGCGATCTCCGGTCCTGGCAAAATTTACCGATCTCAGTAATCACGAATTTCAAGCCGGTGGTGGCATACGACACTTCGGCGAGTGCGCTGACCGAGTTGTTGAGTCGGCATCCTTATCGCTTTTTTCCTATAACGGAAAATGGAGAGTTGATTGGTGTTGCTTCGCGAGAGGAACTCGCAGCGGCCGCGGCGCATCAACGTGTTCCAAGCTTGCAGCCGGCAATCCTCAGCGGACCCGGTGAATCCATCCGTGATTCGCAAGCGCGGTTGATCCAATCGCCTACCGGCACACTATTGATTACAGAAACATCAGGAAGGAAGCTGTTGGGAATTGTGACACTCCACGACTTACTGCGCGCGCAATTGGCAGTAGCAGAGCGGGAAGGAGGATCCGGCTAGTGGGTCTTCGGCAGTAGCAGTGTCAGAGACTGCATTTTCGGACAATCCGAACCGATAAACAGGGCGTCTGTAAGCATTTCGTCGCGAGCGCGACGAATTACGCAGCATGGCGAACAAAACGCGTGTCCTCATTCTCGGCGGCGGTTTCGGTGGGCTGTACGCTGCGCTTGAATTCGAAAAACGACGAGACCCGCGGTTTGAAGTGACGGTTGTAAATCGCGAAAACTTCTTTCTGTTCACGCCGATGCTGCATGAGATTGCGGCGAGCGACCTGGACTTAACCAACATTGTTAATCCCGTTCGCAAAATGATTCGCCGCGTAAATTTTTTCTGCGGCGATGTTGAGAAGATCGACATCGAGGCGAAACAGGTCGTGGTGTCGCACGGCTTCGAGCGGCACTCGCACACGCTCGGATACGATCACCTGGTTCTCGCGCTTGGTTCCGTAACGAATTTCTTCGGCTTACCGGGTGTTGCCGAACGAGCGTTGACAA
Source organism: Candidatus Udaeobacter sp. (assembly GCA_036522635.1). Lineage (GTDB taxonomy): Bacteria > Verrucomicrobiota > Verrucomicrobiia > Chthoniobacterales > UBA10450 > Udaeobacter. The sequence goes on from DATDFM010000032.1 coordinate 13,569, forward strand.
TGAAATCGCTCGGCGATGCCATTCAATTGCGTAATCGCCTCATCGCGCATTTGGAAGAGGCCGACACTGAATGTGCGCGCCCAGAACGTTCGCCGCTCTTAACCTTCGTTGTTGCTGGCGGCGGTTTTGCCGGCGTCGAAACGATTGCCAGCATTAATGATTTTCTTCGGGACGCGCTGCCGTTCTATCGGAATCTCAACGAGGAGATGCTCCGGCTCGTTCTTGTGCATCCTGGCGAATACATCTTGCCGGAGCTAGGTGACAAACTTGGCCGTTACGCAGACAAAAAGCTTCGCGAACGAGGCGTGGAGATCCGTGCAAAAAGCAAAGTCGCAGCCGTTCATCCGAACGAAATTGAGCTAAGCGATGGCGAAAAGATCGTCAGTTCGACATTGATCTGGACAGCAGGCATCTCGTCGAACCCGATTCTGGATCTTGTTCAGTGTGCCAAGGAACGCGGTCGCGTCACGGTGAACTCGAACCTGGAAGTACACGGAGTGGACGGGCTCTGGGCACTCGGCGATTGCGCGCTCGTTCCGGATCCAGCGACCGGCAAATATTGTCCGCCAACTGCGCAGCATGCATCGCGAGAAGGAAAAATCGTCGCGCAAAACATCATTGCGAGCGTCTATGGCAGGCCAAAGAAGCCATTTAGCTTTAAGACACTCGGCGCTCTCGCTGCGATTGGCCGACGCACCGGTGTCGCCCGCATTCTGGGGGTGAACTTTTCTGGATTCCTTGCCTGGTTTCTCTGGCGCGGGATTTACTGGAGCAAGCTGCCGCGCACAGAAAAGAAGCTTCGTGTCGCTATCGACTGGGCTCTCGACGTTCTTTTCACGAAGGATTTCGTGCAGTTTCTCGATCAGCGCGCTCTTGCGCACACCCAGACCCGGACGGGCGCGGCGCTATGGAGTCGCGAACATTTGTCTGTAGCCGGCGGCGTTGACGTCGGTTCGGGCCCCGGCGCCCCTGCGGAACAGCAGGGGTCACCGCCCTTGGCTTCAGCTGACTCGTAAGGAATTGTCCTTTCTCACGACCAATCGGCATGTCTTCAACAATTACTGCGGAGCACCAGCGGCTCGAGCACGAAGCGGCGCGGACGAAGAACTGGAAGCGCTGGGGTCCGTATTTATCGGAACGGCAGTGGGCAACGGTTCGGGAAGATTATTCGCCTTACGGAAATTGCTGGGAGTATTTTCCGCACGATCACGCTCGCAGCCGCGCATACCGCTGGGGGGAAGATGGACTGCTTGGGATTAGCGACCGGCAATGCCGTCTTTGTTTCGGGCTGGCACTTTGGAACGGTAAGGATCCGATTTTAAAGGAGCGACTTTTCGGGCTCACTGGCTCGGAAGGTAATCACGGCGAGGACGTAAAGGAGCTCTACTACTACCTCGACTCGACTCCGACGCACTCGTACATGAAGGCGCTGTACAAGTACCCGCAGGCCGAATATCCGTACGCCCAGTTGATCAACGAGAACCGGCAACGTGGCTTGGGCGCGCCAGAACTCGAACTCATCGATACCGGCGTTTTCAATGAGGATCGCTATTTCGATGTCTTCGCCGAATACGCTAAAGCTTCGGAGGACGACATTGTGATTCGCCTAACGATTGCAAATCGGGGTCCCGAGAAGGCGATTCTGCATTTGTTGCCAACTTTCTGGTTTCGCAACACCTGGTCGTGGGGACCGATCCCGGAAGAGTCCATCAACAAGCCTTCAATCACGCTGGAGAGGGATGGGGTGGTGCGCGCGAAACACGACGGGCTAGGTGAATACGAACTGGCATATGAGGGCGATCCGACGCCGCTCTTTACCGAAAATGAGACGAATTCAGCACGTGTTCATGGCTATCCGAACGGTCAACCGTTCGTGAAAGACGCGTTTCACGAATATGTCGTACATGGCCGGGCAGACGCCGTGAATTCAGAGAGAAGCGGGACAAAATTTGCGCCGCATTACATTTTGGAAATCGAGCCGGGAAAATCGCAGGTAGTGCGGTTGCGGTTATCTGCCGTTGCCGGCGATGAATCCGAAAGCGGCGCAGCAGCGCCGCACTCCAAAACGTGGCCGTCGTCGGAGGAGCAGGATTTTCGCTTGCGTTTTGGAGTGCGGCAGCGCTCTGCCGCTTTCGAAGGTTTCGATGAGATCTTCGCGCAACGCGTCGCCGAAGCAGATGAGTTTTATGACGCGGTGATTCCGTCAGAAACCAGTGACGAAGCGAAGAAAGTAGCCCGTCAGGGATATGCCGGGTTGCTGTGGAGCAAGCAGTTTTACCACTACTCAATTCGTGAATGGTTGTCAGGCGATCCCGCGCAGCCAGCGCCTCCACCGGAGCGACAGTCCGGTCGCAATAAGGAATGGAGTCATTTATTCAATCGCGACATCATCTCGATGCCTGACAAGTGGGAGTATCCGTGGTTTGCGGCGTGGGACCTTGCGTTCCATATGATCCCGTTTTCGAAAGTCGATCCGGAGTTCGCGAAGAGGCAGTTGATTCTGTTTCTGCGCGAATGGTACATGCATCCCAACGGCCAGATTCCCGCTTACGAATTTGCGTTTGGTGACGTTAATCCTCCCGTGCACGCGTGGGCGGCCTGGCGTGTGTATAAGATGACTGGACCACGCGGCCAGCGTGATACCGCGTTTCTCGAAAGCGTGTTTCAAAAACTTCTCCTCAACTTCACCTGGTGGGTCAATCGCAAGGACGCCGAAGGCAATAATCTTTTCTCGGGCGGTTTTCTCGGACTCGACAACGTCGGCGTATTCGATCGTTCGAAGCCGCTTCCAACTGGAGGATTCCTCCAACAGGCGGACGGCACGGCTTGGATGGGCTTTTATTGCCTAACGATGCTTTCCATGGCCCTCGAGCTTGCTCAGACAAACCCAATTTACGAAGACATGGCGTCAAAGTTTTTCGAGCATTTCATTGGAATCACCGACGCGATGAATTCGCTTGGAGGCACCGGTCTGTGGGACGAGCAAGATGGATTTTATTACGATCAGCTGAAAGTAGACGGCCAGATGATCCCGCTGCGGACGCGGTCGTGTGTCGGATTGTTGCCTCTCATTGCAGTGGAAAACCTTGAAACCGCGAAGATCAACAAGCTTCCTGGATTCAAAAAGCGCATGGAGTGGTTCTTGAATTACCGCAAGGACCTCGCGTCGCTGGTGACCTACTGCGAAGTCTGCCCGTTCACCGGCAACCGGATGCTCGCGGTGCCGACACGCGATCGCCTGCGTCGCGCCCTGCGTTACATGCTCGATGAAGATGAATTTTTGTCGCCGCACGGGCTTCGTTCCGTTTCCCGCGTGCATCGCGACAACCCGTACGTCTTTCACGCGGGCAACGAGGAGTTTCGGGTCGATTTCGTCCCCGGCGAGGGCAACAGTTATTTATTCGGCGGCAATTCGAACTGGCGCGGTCCGATCTGGTTTCCCATTAACTTCCTGATGGTCGAAGCGCTGGAGCGTTATCACCTGTTCTATGGTGAGTCATTCAAGGTCGAATGCCCGACCGGTTCGGGAAACATGATGACGCTCCAACAAGTCGCGCGCGAGCTTGCCCGCCGCCTGGGAAGCATCTTCCTGCCTAACAAGGATGGAGCTCGGCCATGTCATGGCGATGTTGAGAAATACGCGAACGATCCGCACTGGCGCGAGCTCGTGCTCTTTTACGAATACTTCCACAGCGAAACCGGCCGCGGGTGCGGGGCCAGTCATCAGACGGGATGGACTGCACTGGCGGTGAAACTCCTGGAGAACACCATTGAACACACTGATCAAAGCATACAGATCGATCGCCAGAACAACAGCAACGCGCCCGCGATACGCAGCGCGGCTGGCGCAAAGCGCAAACGAAGTGCGGCGCGCTCAGCAGTTGCGGTTTGAGGTTTTTAACATCGAATTAGGCGAGGGCTTGGCTGAGTCGTACGCGACCGGGCTGGATGTGGATCCGTTCGACGAGTTCTGTGATCACTTGATCGTAGAAGAACTGGCGACGACCGAAATCGTCGGCACGTATCGATTGCAGACCGGTCAATTGGCTGCGGCAAACCTCGGGTACTACAGCGAGCGGGAGTTCGACTTTTCGCCTTATGAGCCGTTTCGCTGCGAAACAATTGAACTCGGCCGTGCCTGTGTGCACGCTGACCATCGCAATTTTAATTTACTGCATCTTCTTTGGCGAGGGATCGCCTGTTACGCCGTCGAACGGAATGCGCGATTCCTCATCGGATGCAGCTCAATCAGCTCACAGGATCCAATTGAAGGTGTGGCGATGTACGAAAATTTGCACAGATATCTCGTCGCTCCGGCGCTGCGTACCGAGCCGCGTGCCGAGTTCGCCATTTCAAACGTCGGAGATGGAAAAGCGGCGGAATATCGCTGCACTCTCCCGCAGGCGCGGGACAAGCGCGAAAATGGCGCTGGCAATCGCGGCCACGTTTTGGAGGGCGGCAGCGCTCTGCCCCTTTCGCCGACAACGGGCGCATCATCGAGATTGTTACGCGCGTATTTGGCAATCGGCGCGAGGATCTGCGGTCCACCGGCCATCGATCGCGAGTTCGGCACAATCGATTTTCTGACGCTTCTCGATCTTCACGCCCTCCCTGAAATTGTTCGCGCGCATTTCCTTCGATGAACATGGTCTGCAGGGTGTCTGTGTCAGGCGCCCACCAATTTCGACCGGCGTCTCACACAGATGCCTTACAATATTTTGCTACGGTATTTCTCGGAGCCTGGCGTGCGTTCGCGATCGTATTCTTCTCGCTTATCGCACTAGTTGAGAACGCCATTACGATTCCGTTCTTCGCCCGCACTCGACGTCTTAATGCTCGAGCAGCGTGGCTCCATCGGTGGTGCCGATTTGCCTGTCACGTCCTCGGAGTACGCGTAACAACCTATGGGACGTTCTTATCCTCCGGGCTCTTGGTTAGTAACCACCTAAGCTATCTTGATATCATTGTTTTAAGCTCGATTCGGCCATGCGTGTTTGTAGCCAAGCGCAATGTGGCGAGCTGGCCTTTGTTCGGCTGGCTGGCAAAGGCTGCCGGCACGGTGTTCGTAGATCGTGACCGCAGATTTCAGACTCGCAAAGGCGTCGACGTTATCGAAAGTGCAATCGCTTCCGGCTCGGTTGTTGTCTTGTTCCCCGAAGGTACGAGCTCCGATGGCTCGACGGTGTTGCCATTCAAGTCGGCGTTGCTCGAATCAGCTGTTGAACTTCGGTGTCCGATTGCGGCCGCTTCGATCGAGTACGCTCTCAATGACGGTTCTGTTGCCGATGAGGTCTGTTACTGGCGCGACATGACACTGGTTCCGCATTTGCTCAATCTGGTTTTCAAGCGCGAGATACGGGCGAACTACTTTTTTTTGCCGGCGAAAATTCGGGCTGGCAATCGGAAGGAAATCGCACGCGAACTGCGCGACGAAATTGCGTCCATGCGCTCATGAACTCGTACGACCAATCTATTCGGGTGGTTTATCCCCAGGACGTTGGGCGGATCGCTCTTCGCACCGACGAAGATTGGGACCTCAATGTCGAAGCCATTGGGCGGAAAGGCTGCACTACAGAATTTCGGATTCCGACCGAACGGCCATACTTCTATTTTAAACCGGTCCTGCTCAGCAATGGGTCGACGATGTGGTCGCAAGGAGAAAATTGCCTCGCAGTCGCGACGTCGGGTGCGCCGCTGGAGGTACATCCCTTTTTTCGCGAAGACACCCGTTGCAGCGTGTGCGAGTTGATGCCTCCGCTCGTTAGTCCCGCAGGTGTTGAACATCGGTTCCGCGTTTTTCTGCCGCCTGGGTACCACGAAAACACGCTGAAGAAATACCCGGTCCTCTATATGCACGACGGCCATAACCTCTTCCTGAAGGAAGAAGCATTCGTGGGAAATACATGGAGAACTGACGAAGTATTGAACATGCTCGATAAAATGAATGCGATCGAGGAGGTGATCGTCGTGGGAATCCATCCGAATGATCGCATGAATGAGTACACCATGCCTGGATACGAAGATTATGGCCGGTTTCTTGTCGAGACACTCAAGCCAGTGATCGACAGAAAATACCGGACGCTCACGGGGCCGGTGAACACCGGTGCGATGGGATCCTCCCTTGGCGGAGTTGTTTCTCTGTATCTCGGATGGCAATGGCCGGAGGTTTTCGGGAAAATCGCCTGCTTGTCGAGCACGTTCACGTACCGGGACAATCTGCTCGACCGCATTTCCACGGAATCAAAACGAAAACTTCGGATTTACCTCGATAGCGGGTGGCCGGGCGACAACTACGAAGCCACGCGTAGCATGCGGGATCGGCTTATTTGGAAGGGATATCGCCCTGGCTCTGAGCTCTACTACCTGGCTTTTCCCGAAGCTAAGCACGACGAGAATGCATGGGCTGCACGCAGTCCGATCCCATTTCAGTTCCTTTTCGGAAGAGTGCCGAAATTCGGAGCTCAAGCAATGTGAGGACCCGACTGTGCCGCTAATCATTCGACCAGCGCTCGCTAGCGACGCGCAAGCAATTGGCAGCCTGGCCCTGCAATTTGCTGGCTACCTCCGCGAGTTAGGCGATTTGACCGACTTCAAGCTGACCGCTAACGCTTTCCTGCGCGATGGCTTTGGAGCTAAGCCTGCCTTTGCAGGCTTGGTGGCAGAAAACCATGACAAGGTAATTGGCTATTTGCTGTATCACTTCGGTTACGATTCGGATAGCGCTGCACTCAACATGCACGTGGTGGACTTGTATGTTGACCGCGCCGAGCGCAATCACGGCGTGGGCAAAACTCTCATGGCTAGCGCGGCGAGCATTGCGCGCGAGGCAAACGCGACGGAAATGATCTGGTCGGTTTACCAAACGAACACTATCGCCGCCACATTCTACGAAAACCTGGGAGCGCAGCGGATCACCGATGTTTTCTTCATGAAATTGAGCGCCGACAAGATTTAACAGCGCGGCGCAAATGTTTGGGATACTGCAACTCAGATCAGGCGGCCGCAAGTCCCGCACGTAGAACTGCAGCGATGAGGACAGTCGCGATCGCCGTTTGACTACCTATGTTTTGCAATTGTCTGCGCGAGCTACTGAATGCGTGTCGTGTCAGTGCGACCGCATCCCGAGGATCATCGGTCAATTTTGCGGCAAAGCTGTAAACAGCAGGGTAATAACGGGCGACTAAACGATCGAAGCGTGAGTTTTTTGGTTTCATAAAGCCTTTCTTCCTCATTAGTCGACAAAAATGCGTTTGCCTTACAACGCTCGTGAGCGGCCGACAAGGAACCGCCGAAGCCCGCGGTTCGCAAAAATAGTATTGGCGCTACCAGTCGGGGACTAATAGAGTTCGGTTCGCGCTAAGTCCGTTAGGCGTCTCCCCCTGGAGCTCTCCTAGCCCTCTTTCCGCAGGGTTGACCGTGAACGAAGGGCTCGTGCACACAAATCAAGTATGGACCAAGGGGTTCGGAGCGTCCGGATTGCCGAAGAATTTACAAAGGTCAGCCCAGAAATTCTGGAGATAAACAACCAATACCAAAGGAAAACCAATCATGCAGTTTAAATCGCGAATCAAAAACCTATCGTTGGCAGCCATTATTGGCTGTGCGGCGTTATTGTCAGTGGGCTCCTCGGAGGCACAACAACCCCTCGCGCCCACTGCGACTCTTGAGGTGGCGCCCGCCACGACAGTGGAGGCGCAGCCTAATTACGTGATGGAGCTACCACTCCCTCAACGCGAAATTCCGTTCCGCCCCACCATGCACCGCAGTGAGTACGACGCTGCGAAGGCGCGGGCAAACTTCTACGGTCCTGGAGCAGCGAAGCCGTTCACAGAAACATTCACTCCGCTTGCAACGCCTGTCATAAAACTAACCAATTTTATTGGGCATATTCAGTCACAAGGTCTCCGCCCGCCGGACACACATGGCGCGGTGGGTGTCACCCATTTTGTCCAAGTAACTAACAGTCATATCGACATGTGGACACGGCAGAACACTCAGACCTTGCCTTTGGCGAAAAGCGTGACGCTCGCGACCTTCTTTAATTACACTACGGCACCTCTATTTGATCCCCGCGTGGTCTATGATACCACTTGGAATCGGTGGATCGTGACCGCTGAGGCCTTTCCAGAGTCCGGCACGGTCCAGCGTTTCTTCATCGCGGTATCGACTAGTTTTGACCCCACACGGTCATTCTTCATTTACAATCTCAATGTAAACTTTTTCGGTAATACCAATTTCTGGGACTTCCCGCAACTGGGTATGGACCAGGACGCGGTGCTCATCACTGCGAATATCTTCAACGGGAACACATTTTTGGGGGCTGATTTTTTCGCCGTCGCCAAAGCCCGGCTTTACAATGGTCTGGGTTTTTCAGTGCCCGTCTTCACAGGCCTGGTCGGCACTCTGGCACCGCCAATCGTCCTCGACCAGAACGCCTCGACATTTCTAATCGCGGCGCCGGCATCGGGGACGACGCTTAGCAAATACACCGCGACGAACACGAGTAGAGCTGGTATAGGCCTCGCGGGACCGGTCAGTATTACCGTACCGTCATACTCGGTCCCGCCGGATGCGGGGCAACCTGGAACGACCAAATTGTTGGACACAAGCGACTCGAGATTTGTGAATGCCAGCACCCAGAGCGGCAACGATCTTTGGCAGACCCATACAATCGCTCTTGGAACTTTCCCCGCACCGAAGTTCTACCGGCTCAATACGTCCGCCAACACCGTTAGTCAGACCGGTTTTTACTTCGCAAGTGGCACGTCGGATGATTTCAACGCATCCATTGCAGCAAACAGCGCAGGCGATTGTTTCGTGACCTGGACTTCGACGAATGTAAGCGTCGGAACGAATGCGCAAGTCCGGTTGTCGGGCAAGTTGAACGCCGACGCGGGGATCGGGGCGGGGCCTAGTGCTTTCACTAGCCCCACCTTCTATCACCCGAGTGCAGACAATCCAGAACGTTGGGGTGACTACTCTGCGGTGACAATAGATCCCTTCGGCGGTGCCTGGCTTGTGAACGAGATCGAGGGTGGTGTCATCTGGGGAAGTGAAATCGTACGATTCGGTTTCTAAGCAGACTATCGCTAGGCCGGACCGGGATTTAGCAGAATTCGGGCAATCTATGCACAGGAAAAGCTAAACAAACTCCAGAGCGGCATTGGGTGCGACCTCGAGGTCACACCTGGACCATTCAACCATCACTCACAAAAATGGAAACGGAAAAATCAACAACTAGCCTAACGAATTGTGCTGCGGGAAACTGCCGAATTGATGCGTCACCTGATGGTGGGTTCATCAGGAAACGTTTGCTGCTGGCAGTCGTCCTGATCGGTGCGTCTCTAACCCTTTTTCTTTGGGGAGCAGGAGGAATTTCGTACGGAAATTCAGTGCATCGCACCCCACGAATCGTGACGGCGAATGCCCAATTTTATCCGACATTCGGAACCCCAAACGATGCACTGATTACGGACGATGGCGCTAATGTACTTGTCTCGGTTACCGGAGAAACCACGCCGTGTCCCAACAAGCCCAGTCCGCCACCGACCACTTTCACCACGGGTGTTCAAGTTTTCAGTACATCTGATTTCCACACTAACCCGTGCGGCGGCCAACAGGTCATTAACTTTCCCACGTCGGGCGGTTTGAATGCGGTAGGACATGTCGATGGCATGCAATTTTTCCCGGGTTCGCCCCAACTCAGCGTCGGCGCCGCGATTGAAAGGCAGGGCGCCGAATTTTTTCGTCTGGCTAGTTTGACCGAACCATGCGGCATGGACGGCGTTATACAGGTCCCACAATTACCGATTATGAATTGTCGTGATTGTCCTAATTGTGCACCTGGCACTTTTGATGTGGCGGTCACGCCCGATGGAAACTATGCATTTGTTGCTAATGAATATGGGAGAATGCCCAGTCCAACGCCAGCGACTGAAACCGGGGGAGGGACGATAGGCGTCATCCACGTGGTACGCGACGGTGCTGGCAGATTTACAGGGACAAAACCAGTCGAACCATACAACACCATATACATACCGGGCGGTAACACGATCCCGGGAATAACAATGTCCCATGACGGTAGATACCTTTATGCGGCATGCGAAGGGTCCGCGCCGGGTATTAACCCGGACGACGAAACTGTGTATCGGGATCCGACCAACGTCCGATGGACCCGGAACGGAGTCGTCCTCTGCCCGGGTTGCCGGCGTAATGTCGATTACCGGCAACGCCCTATTGGAAACGCCTGCGATAACAGTTCGAATGGCTACCCATATTCACAAAATGGCCTGCTAGCAGTTATCGATGTCGACATGGCAACAAAAGGAATGGGACAGGATTCGATCGTCACGATTATTGCCGCCGGGTGTTCGCCAGTTCGGGCGGTCGAAACGCAAGACGGTCAATATGTTTGGGTCGCGGCGCGTGGTAGAAACACGCAATTGCCGCTGCCAACGGATCCAGACGCACGTGGCTTTCAAGTTTTAGGTTTTAATCGCTCAGCGCTGGTGTCAGCTTCGCCGAACAGCGCGTTCGTTGGATACGGCGATACCCATGGCACAGGTCCTGTAGGCATCGCATTATTTAACAGTGACACGCTGTTGGCCGTGGCAAATTCCAATCGGTTTTGGCAATCCGGCAGCGAGTGCTCTGCCCCAAGCCCGCCTCCCGGTGTACCACCTTGCACCGCCAACGTCGCCATCATGGATGTCACCAACCCCGCGGCGCCGACCGTAATACAAACTGTTCCCGCATTCTCAAATGATGCCTTCCCGCGCAACGTAACGGTCGGGCCGGATGACTCGACTCTGTATGTGCCTAATGCCGATCAGAATCAGCTGGAAGTGATCACCACGACGGCGCACTAGACCAATTTTGGCGCCACAAGCGTCCTCGCCAAACGCGGGGGAATGTAAGAAGCCTGGGCGAGTAATGTGCATGGGAGAGCTCGTGTGATGAGAGCGTGCCGAAAAAAGCGAGGGCGCGCTCTCCAGAATCACCACTGCTGGAAATAAAGCCCGTTTGCGCTAAGCTGGGCGCAGCCCTTGTCCCCAGGTGCAAAACAACGAAGACTATGTACTCGGCGTTCTCCAGGACGGAGGACTCCTCACCGGTAAGCAAATCGATGGCGCCCGCTCGCGTCTGAACGGCGAGCCTGGTGTACTTGAGGTTTTGATTAACGACGGCGCGCTGTCGGAGGTGGACGTCTCGCGCACGCTCGCTGCGCAAGCGCACATGGATTGGATCGACATCTCCACCATGATCATTCCGCCGCAGGTCATCAATGAGATCCGGGGCGAAGACGCGCGGCGGTTCAAGGTCATCCCGGTCGCATTTGGTGAGAGCGGACTCGTGGTCGCGGTCGGTAATCCCTTGGACATCGATACGATCGACTGTTTGGGCTTTCTCCTGCAACGCGAATTGGAACTGGTTTGCACCAGTCCAAAAAAAATTCGCGAAGCGTTGATCAAGTACTACGGCACAGCCGATGAAGCAGCAGACGTCCTGCAAAAGCAAATCGGAGAGGAGATCGATCTTGGTCTGGAAATAGGCGATGGGACGGAAGCGACCCCGATAGACGAAGCGGACGCGCCGATTGTCCGGCTGGTTTCGATGTTGCTGATTGAGGCTCACCGCGCTGGTGCCAGCGACATCCATCTCGAACCGATGGACAAAAAATTTCGTGTCCGATTTCGCATCGATGGCGTGCTGCAGGAAATGCAATCGCCGCCGAAACGTTTGCAATCAGCCATCATCAGCCGGCTCAAGATCATGAGTGGCTCGATGAGCATCGCCGAGAAACGTCTGCCGCAGGATGGCAGGATCCAGGTGAGGATCAAAAAGAAGCCGATCGACCTTCGTGTTTCGACCATGCCCACGAACCACGGCGAGAGCATGGTGTTGCGTATCCTCGATAAATCAAGCCTGAAACTTGGATTGCCGGAGCTTGGATTTTTGTCGGACGACCAGGAAAGCTTCGAACGGCTGATCAGATTGGCGGATGGAATTGTGCTTGTGACCGGGCCCACCGGCTCCGGCAAAACCACTACGCTTTACGCTTGTCTTAATTACATCAATAAACCGGATCGCAAGATCATCACCGTTGAAGAGCCGATCGAATATCAAATGACCGGCATCAACCAGGTGCAGGTGAACACCGAAATCGGGATGACGTTTCCGGCCGCGTTGCGTTCGATTTTGCGCCAGGCGCCGAACATTATTATGATCGGCGAGATTCGCGACCTGGAGACCGCGAGCATCGCTACGAACGCGAGTCTCACTGGTCATCTTGTGTTCAGTACACTGCACACAAACGACGCGCCTTCGGCCGTCGCGCGTCTGATCGATCTCGGCGTGCAGCCGTTTCTCGTCGCCTCTTCGGTGCGCGCAGTGATGGCGCAAAGGCTGATTCGTCGTTTGTGTAGCAACTGCAAACAACCAGGTGAACTTACGGACACGGAAATGCGCGCGCTTGGGATCGAGGCTGGACAGCTCTCGGACGCACAGGTGATGAGGCCGGTGGGCTGCGAGCTGTGCCGTCACATCGGCTATAAAGGCCGGATGGGCATATTCGAAATTTTTGTCATCGACGATGAAGTGCGCCACATGATCAATAAACGCACCTCAACTTTTATCCTGCGGCAACGAGCCCGAGAACTGGGGATGCGCACACTACGCGAAGACGGTGTTCGCAAAGTGCTGTCTGGTTTGACTTCCGCCGAGGAGATCATCTCTATCACCGTTGGCGACGTGAGCTGAGGCCCATAGATCCTGAAACCGTGACTCGTTAGGGCATTAAATGACTGAAAAACAACTCGCCGAATTTTTTGTTGAGCAGGGCGTTCTGCAAACTTCGCAGGCGGACGATGTGTTGAGCGAAGTAGAGTTGAACGGCAAAACCGTGGCGCAGGCAATGATTGATGGTGGCTTCATCGATGAGCCGAGCTTTTATGAAACGATTGCCAATGGTCTTGGCACTGAATTCCTGGATTTGAGTCAGCACGAGATTCCGCCAGAAATTCTGCGTCTAATTCCGACTGGTCTGGCTCGGTTACACGGCGCGCTTCCGATCGATGTGAGCGAAACTACACTACGCGTGGCGTTGGTCGATCCGTTCGACCTGAACATCGCCGAGGATCTCCGTTTCGCGCTCGGCAAAGACATTCAGGTAGTCGTTTCGCCGCCCGAGCAAATCGAGGAGCTGATTAAACAGTGTTACGGCACCGACACGACGAGCATGGAGGAAGTGCTCAAGCAGCTCGGTGAAGCAGGTGAAGCGCTGCAATTACGTCAGACCGACGGCGAGGGGGCGGTTGAAGCAGAGGCGAATGCGACGCCGATTATCCGCTTTGTCGATCTCATCCTTTATCAAGCCATCCAAGACCGTGCGAGCGATATCCATTTCGAACCTTTCGAAAACGAATTCAAAATCCGCTATCGCGTTGATGGTGCGCTTTACGAGATGTCGCCGCCGCCGCGGCATCTGGCGTTGCCGGTGATTTCGCGCGTGAAAGTGATGGCGAACATGAACATTGCCGAGCGACGGCTACCGCAGGATGGCCGAATTCAGAAACACATCGCGGGGCGCAATGTTGATCTGCGAGTTTCCACCTTGCCGACGCAATTTGGCGAAAGCCTCGTGCTCCGTGTGCTGGATCGCACCATCGTGAATCTGGATTTGGAGGCGCTCAACATGCCTGATTACATCTTCGATTTTTTGCTGGAAATGATCGAGCGTCCGAACGGCATTTTCATTGCCACGGGACCGACCGGTTCGGGAAAAACGACGACGCTTTACTCCTGTTTGCGCAAGATCAACACGATTGATTCGAAGCTGATCACGGCCGAGGAACCGGTCGAGTATGATCTCGAAGGAATCGTTCAGGTGCCGGTGAACGACGCCATCGGTTTAACTTTTGCACGCGTGTTGCGGCACTTTTTACGGCAGGATCCTGATCGGATCATGGTTGGCGAGACGCGTGATCTTGAGACGGCGCAAATTGCCATTCAAGCGTCGCTCACCGGGCATCTGGTCTTTACAACACTGCACACGAACGATGCGCCCGGCGCGATCACGCGCTTGATCGATATGGGTGTGGAACCGTTTCTTATTTCCTCAACGTTGGAAGCCGTTCTTGGTCAACGGCTGTTGCGCAGCATTTGTACTCATTGCCGCGCGCCATACAGACCAAGTGACTCTTTGCTGGCCGAGCTTGGCATCGCTCGCCGCGATCTCGGTGAAAAACAATTCTTTTACGGCAAAGGTTGCGACGCCTGTAACAACACTGGCTACAAAGGACGCAAAGGAATTTACGAACTTCTCAGAGTGACAGATCCAATTCGTGAATTGATTAACGAGCGCGCGCCAACGGTCACGATCAAACAAAAGGCGATCGAGCTTGGAATGATCACTCTGCGGCAGGACGGTTTGCGCAGCATTTTCGCAGGCGACACAACCATTGAGGAAGTGCTGAGATATACATAAATGTGTGCAGGTAGTGATGCTCGACATAACCCGCTGACCTAGTTAGAATACGCCCCCATGCCACGCTTCAACTACGTAGCTCTCGATGCCCGGGGACAAGAGGCGTCCGGATTGCTCGAAGCCGTTTCCAGCAGCGCAGCAATCAGTCAACTGCGTCAGGCCGGCTATTTTCCGACCAGCGTCATTGAGGAGGCCATAATCAGGTCCGATGGCAAGGAAGCTCGCGGACGGCCGACGAAGGCTGCCCGTGCGACGAAGTCGCGCGCGAAAAAGGGGATCGTTCTTTTCGAGCGCAGGAAGGTTAAGTCAAAAGTCCTGATGATTTTTACTCGTCAACTGGCCACGCTGATTGATTCCGGCTTGCCGCTGCTGAGAAGCTTAAACGTCCTGGCAAACCAGGAACGTGACAAGCTCATGAAAAAAACAACCGAAAAACTGGCCGAGTCTGTGCAGAGCGGCAGCACGTTTTCCGACGCACTCGCGCTGCATCCGAAGATTTTCAACGATCTTTACGTCAACATGATCAAGGCGGGTGAGGCTGGTGGCGTACTCGAGTTGGTGCTTACCCGGCTTTCCGAATTTCAGGAAAAAGCCGCCAAGATTAAGAACAAGGTGCTGTCGGCGATGGTATATCCACTCATCGTCATGACGATGGCGATCGGAATTCTGTGCTTCCTCCTCATCTTTATTGTGCCTCGGTTTGAAGCAATTTTTCACGACCTGCTTGGCGACAAACCGCTGCCGCCGGTGACGCGGTTTGTGCTTGGTTTCAGCGGCTTCATCAAGGAGCACGGCTTGGTTTTACTCGGAGTCGTGGTTGCGGTCGTCGTCATTTACAATTTCATTGGTCGCACCAGCAAAGGGCGGCTCGCGATCGATATCTTCAAGTTGCGCATGCCGCTGTTTGGCAACCTGAACCGCAAAACGGCGATCTCCCGTTTTGCGCGTACATTGGGAACCTTGGTTACCAGTGGTGTTCCGATTTTGCAGGCCTTGAATATCACGCGTGAGACTGCAGGTAACGCCGCGATCGCTCGCGCAATCTCACGTGTGCATGACAGCGTGAAGGAAGGCGAATCGATCGTGCAACCGATGGAAGCCAGCAAAGCCTTTCCGCCAATGGTCGTCAGCATGATCGATGTGGGAGAAGAGACCGGCAAACTCCCCGAAATGCTTCTAAAGGTCGCTGATGTCTTTGATGACGAAGTCGACAACGCAGTAGCCGCCCTAACGTCGATGTTGGAGCCGATTATGATCGTCTTTCTAGCGGTGATCGTCGGCACAATTGTTCTTGCTCTGTTCACACCACTGATCAGCATCATCACCGGCTTGCAACAACAATGATCGGCATCGGCGACGAATGACGAAATCCGACTGACCAACGTCGAAAGAATGAAAAAATGAGGAATGTCGACAACATGGCGGCCGCAGAAATCCGTCATTCGGACTTCGGCATTAGTTCGTCATTCGTCTTTCGTCATTCGTCATTTCGAAGGGCCTTCACGCTCATCGAGCTAATCCTGGTTGTTGGTATCATCATCGTTCTTTCAGGATTGGTTTTAAGCACAGTCGGCTACGCGCGGAAAAAAGGCGCTCGGGCCCGCGCAGAAACCGAAATCGCAGCGATGTCGGCAGCGTGCGAAAATTACAAAGCGGATAATGGCGTTTATCCCGGCAATACGGACACAAATAACTTGGACCCTAAGACCGGCGGAAACCCAAGCAGCCCTTCTTATGGCCTGGCTAGCTTTTATCTGTACCAGCAATTAAGCGGCGACACTACGGGGAATCGGAATCCCACCGCCAAGAGCTACATGCAATTCAAGCCGAACATGTTGTTTCCTGCCGACCAGACCCAAAACGTGCAGTACATTCAAGATCCGTTCGGCTATAGCTACGGCTACTCCACTTCGAACCAAGTGGATCCAACCCATGGGTATAACCCGACCTTCGACATCTGGACGACGTGCGCTTTGACGAACAGCCCGCCAACCGCAGCCGACCAAAATGAGTGGATTAAAAATTGGTAGGCGCTGTGACCATTATTGTAGGGCGTTTCTGTGAAACGCCATCTGAGAATCGCGACTGCGATGACGGCGTCTGACACGGGTGCCCTACAGGTTCGCTAAACAGCAGCAACTATCCTTCGGTCGTGCGGACCACGACTTCCACGCGCCGATTGGGACTTTGCTCTTCGATTGAGCCATTCGGCGACGCACGGAATTTTGTAGCGCCGAAGCCATGCGTTTGAAGCTGCGCGGGATTAATTCCCATGGTATCGACGAGATAACGTTTTACGCTGTCAGCT
>DATDFM010000033.1:0-11345 GCA_036522635.1 Candidatus Udaeobacter sp.
TTCGTCTTCTAATCGATTAAAGCGGGCGACGAATTTGTCCGTAGCAGATTGGAGCGCGCTTTCTGCGTCTATTTTGCACTTCCGCGCGAGATTTACGACGGCGAACAGCAGGTCGCCAATCTCCTCTTCGATGATTTCCTGTTGCCCTGACTGGATCGCTTCTTTGGTCTCATGAAGTTCTTCGTCCACCTTCGCGATCACATCGCTCAGTGCTGTCCAGTCGAAATTCACACGGGCGGCTTTGGATTGCGCCTTTTGCGCGCGGACCAGTGCAGGCAGTGCTTCCGGCAAACTGGCCAGGTAATGTAGATTGGCTTTTTTTTCTCCACGTTTGATGGCTTCCCATTGTTTGAGCACAGCGACGGCGTCGCGCGCTTCGCTTGTCCCGAACACATGCGGGTGCCGCCGAATTAGCTTGTCCGACACCTCCCCAATCACCTCCGCAATTCCAAAGCGGCTGGTTTCGCGTGCAATTTGGGCGTGCATCACCACAAGCAACAAAAGATCCCCGAGTTCCTCGCAAAAATGCGCATCGTCCTGCGACCGCGCAGCCTCGGCCGTTTCATATGCCTCCTCAATAAGTGCTGGCACCAACGACTTATTGGTCTGCTCACGATCCCACGGGCAACCATCAGGAGCGCGAAGTTTCGCAACGATGTCGCAAAGCTTCGCGAACTCATCTGTGATTTGCGGTCGACAATCAGCCATAAAGAAAACCCTGTGAATGTACAGCTCTTCACTGAGCACGGATTCAGCGCGAATCCAGTACCGACTTACTGCGATCGCACTTCGTTTATTGCGCGATAACGTGCGTCAAGAATTGCTCGTTCCGCGGCAACGCAATCAGGCCGGCGATCTTGGAACTCGGCCGCTGATCGATGGCCATCGATCCTCTCAGAATCGCCCTTGTGCGGCATTTTTGACTGCCTGCAGACGAATCTGCTTCAGTTTCTGGTATTGCTCGGGCGACAGAATGGCTTTCATCTGCGGATCCGTCTGCTGATGAATAGTCCTGACTTGTTGCATTTTCTGAATTTTTGTAAGCGAATTGTCATTCTTGATCGCGTTTACTTTTGGTGCTTCGGCGATCAGAATGGGCAGGATTTTCTCCTTTTGCTGGGGCGTGAGGTTAAGCTCTTGTGCTACCGCCTGAGCCTTCGACATCGCAGCCCCTTTTTGAGCGAACGAAGCAGGTGACAGTAGCGCGAACATCGCGATCGACAGCGCCGAGATGATGAGGTGGCTGTGGTTCTTCATGTTTTTTCCTTTGATTTGGCGCGACATCGTCGTGATGACGGTTCGCTAAGTCAAGCCGAATTGCGGCAGATGGAGCGTTCGCGAGAGGTCCCGCTACAACAGATGCCACTTTAATTCGCGAGAATTGCGCTTCCGTTCCCATAAACGGTTTCCGCCCAGGAATGCGTTTTCATTTTGACCACGCACGATTCCTGCGGGCAGTCGATCGAACCGGTGCACCAGGCCGCCCCCAAGAACAACGTAATCGGCGATGAAGGCGCGCTTCAATTGACCGACGGCATACAGGACTTCACGTTTCCACTTTCGCTTGCCGAATTTCTCAAGGCCAGGAAGACCGAGATGGTTTTCAATGATTTTTTCATTCGGATAGGGGAGGTCACCCAGTTCGAGCGACATGAGATTTCTGTCCCACACCAGCGCCGATCCAAGTCCCGTCCCGAGCCCAAGAAACAGCATGCGCCCGCCGCCGAGATAACTGCCGAGCGCTTGCATCGCTGCATCGTTAACGATGCGCACTGGGATTCCCAGCGCCCGGGCAAAACTAAAATGCACCCAATCTTTGCCAAGGTGTTTCGGGTTTCGAAGAATTCGCCCGTGACGTACCGGTGCTGGAAAACCAATCGATACAGCGTCAAATCTCCAGCCTCTCGCCGTCTCCCTGAATTTCGCGAGAAATTGTTTTGGGCCCATTCGTGGACCGGATGGAAATTCACGTTCTACGCGCTCCGACATTAGCAGTTTGACGAAGGTGCCGCCGATATCGACCACGAGAATTCTTCTCTTCATGAGCGCGCGTCCGTAGTGGGACGCGAACTATCGGCCGCGACCAAACAGTCGCCCCACGCCTGCTTTCGGTTCTGGCTTCGCGGTGGTGCTGTTTGGCCAGCACTCTATGATTTCGAGCGCAACGAACCGGAAGAGGAGTTGTCGGGCTGATTTCAAATCGAGGCGCAGATTTTTTGCAATCTGTTGAACGGACCTGGCGCCATTGAATTGTGAGCCGAATTGGGCCTCGTCCGAAGTCAGCTTCAACTTTTGGACACGACCGAAACCTTCTCGCGTGTAAGCCGGGATTGATGCTGGGTCGAAACCCCTTGGTTGCTCCGGGTTCTGGACGAGCCGCAAAGTTTCCAGTGACCAATCGTCCACATCGGGGTCGCCGGTCACATCACCAAAAGAAGCTAACAGGTCGGCATTTTTTTCAAACATGATCCATACATTTGGCGCCGACCACAGTTGTGAAAAGAGCAGTTGGCCCTGCTGGCGCATCAGATCGAACGCCACTTGACGCTCGATCGACTCATTGCGAGCAAGCGTCAGGAAAAAAGGAGTTCCGTCTTCTTTTTGCTGGTTGCGCGCCCGGTCGACCATCACCACATCGACGCCGCGGAGAACGTCCGGTGTGTCTGGACAATAAAGGTCGGGATCTCGAGTCGTGGCTAAAACGATCTCGCCATCACGCGCGAGAACCTCGATCGGTTCCTGGTCCCAGCAGGCTCGAAGCAACCCAGTAAGGTTTTCCTTTCCGATCGCCCGTATCGCCAGGTTCAATGGGAACAGGTTTGTCCGACCGCAAAAGTAAACATCAGCGGTGCCGGATTCCTTCGCCTGTCCAATCTCCGTGGCTGCAGGGTTCGAGACTGGCTTGGCCCAATCCGACTCGGTCGGGGTTGCGCGCCACCAATCGTCGGACTGTAGAGACTCGGAGCTGGTGCCGGGCTCGGACGGTGCGTCGTCCTCGCGCGGAGAGGGTGGCCGGTCGATCTGGTCGCGCTCTTCGCTGTTCGAACTGTCCATTTGGGCTTTTAGTGAAATAGATTCGTGGCTCGTTGTCGGCTATTGGTCTGTCCTTGTAAGCAAACTCCTTATCAAGGCTTTATCAAGAAGCCAATGTTCGCAACGGGGAAGTCTCATCCCGCCCCGAGAATCGCCCCGCGAGCTCGCGTCTGCTGATTTTGCCGCGCTCATTCGTCGGAATTGTATCGACAATAAAGATTCGTTTCGGCACCTGCCATCCGCTCAATGCATTGCGGCAAAAGCGCAAGAGATCGTTCTCACTTACGTCGGACGAAACTAGCACGCAGGCCGCTACCTCCTCATTTCGTAATCCTGCATCTGTGGGACGGCCGAACACGACCGCCTGCCTGACGCCTTTGAAACGCAAAAGATGCGCTTCTACTTCGGCGGGGTTCACCTTTTTGCCGGCTACGTTGATGACGTCCGAAACCCGGCCAACGATTTTTAGCGCGGAATTGTGCGGCGCGAGCAGATCATCTGGAACAAAAACGCCGTTGCCTAATTTCTGTTCGTCGCCTTCGGGGAAATAGCCGTCACTGACAGCGGCGCTGCGAACGCGAATCTGCGTGCCCGAATCGATTGGATTAATAAGCTCAACTTCGACGCCTTGCATGGGCGTGCCCACAAGATGGTCCTCAAACAGTATGCCGTGGCGATCGTAGCAAATTCCGCCGCATTCCGATGCGCCGTAGAATGAATGGATGGGCTGCTTGAATTTGTCGAAAAAATTCTCGGCGACCGCACGGGCAAGTGGCGCACCAGCAGAAATGCACAGCCGAAGTTTTGGCAACGGAGTCACATCACGCATATCGCAGAATGCCTGGTAGAAAACTGGGGTCCCAGGAAAAACGGTCGCGCCGGTGCGGGCAAGATCAGCGAGGACGGCTCGCGGTGTCCTGTCGCGGCTCATAACCATAGGGACACCACGCGCCATCAATGGTGTAAGCAAATTGCTAAATCCGTACGAATGCGAGACAGGGATCACCCCGAAATTCAGATCGTAATCTGAAATCCCCATCGTCTGGCAAATCTGATTGCAATCCGCAAGCACCTGATGACTACGAAATCGAATCGCGCGCGGCGCCGCCGTTGTGCCCGAGGTAAGTTTTAAAAGGGAAGGCACATTTTCGCCCCAATTTGATGGAGTGTCAGCTGTCTCTAGTCGAGTGATCTGGGGAAAACTTCCGTTGAGCGGATCCAGCTTCGCCGACGCTTCGGCGGACAAGGCAGACACCAGAGCGCTGGCTCTGCAAATCTCCAAGGAGGCGTCGCGTTGCTGCTCTCCGATAGACTGGTCCAGCGGCAGAACCACCAGCTGTTTGCGCAGACAGGCGATAAAAATCGCGGGCCAATCTCCGTGGTTGCCAATTTGGACACCGACGACTGCTCCGGGGAGGAGTTTCCCTATTTTTGCTTCGAACGCACATGCGTGCTCTTCAATGTCACCAAAAGTCCGTGCAACCCTGCCAGTCGCGTCGAAAATGGCCGCGTCGCTGCTCTTGCGTGAGATCGTCGCCTGCCACGCGAGTATCAGTGGGTCGCCATCTTTCATCGCTTGCAAAAACCAGGGTTCGCGAATAGATTCCGCGCTCCATTTAGAAGATGAAAGCAGACATTCATCCAGAATATCACGAGACCGATATGGTGTGCGCATGTGGCGCGGTGTATCACACCCGCTCCACCCGTCGCGGTATTAAGATCGGTATTTGTGCCGCTTGTCATCCCTTTTTCACCGGCGAACAGAAGTTTGTCGATACCGCGGGTCGAGTCGAGAAGTTTGCCCGCCGTTACGGCAGCACGAAGGCTGCCCGTGTCGAGAAGAAAGCTTAGCTGAATCCGACTCTAGCGGCGGTCTCTGCCGCCCTTCTTCCCCGAAGAGTTTCGGGGCTACAGATGGACCTGAATTCTCTTATTCAACTCAAACGTGAACGCTTCGAAGAACTCGAAAGCGAGGTTGCCGATCCCGGCCTGTTCGACAATCGCAAACGCGCTGAGGAGACGATGCGCGAGCACGCGAATTTAAGAGAGGTGCTGGAGAAATCGAGGCTGCTCGAAACCGCGCGTAAACAGTTAGACGATAATCGGGAGCTGGCGACGTCGCGTGATGTCGAAATCGCGGCCATGGCTGACGATGAAATTCCAGAGCTCGAAAAACGCGTTGCCGACCTTGAACGCGATCTCCAGATAGCGTTGCTACCGGCGGATCAGACGGAAGAGCGCGACGCGATCGTGGAAATCCGCGCCGGGACAGGCGGCAGCGAAGCCGCCATTTTCGCCGCCGATTTGTACCGGATGTATCATCGCTATGCAGAAGCAGCGGGCCTGAAAACTGAGGACCTCGAATCCAGTCCTTCGGAGCTTGGTGGATTTAAGGAAGCCATTTTTCGGGTTTCGGGTGAATCGGTCTTTCGCAAACTTCGTTATGAGAGCGGCGTGCACCGGGTGCAACGCGTGCCTGCCACGGAAGCTCAGGGCCGCATCCATACATCGACAGCAACCGTGGCGGTGTTGCCGGAGGCGGAGGATGTCGATGTTGAATTGAAACCGGAAGATTTGCGGATCGAAGTTTCGCGAGCGGGCGGCCCTGGTGGGCAGGGTGTGAACACGACCGACTCAGCCGTGCAAGTGATGCATATTCCGACTGGTATGATTGTTCGTTGCCAGGACGGTCGCAGCCAAATCAAAAACAAGGACCGCGCGTTGTCAATCCTGCGGGCTCGGTTGCTGGAGCATAAGCAGCGCGAGGAGGCAGAGAAATACAGCGCGCAGCGTCGCGGGCAAATCGGCACCGGTGGACGCGAAGAAAAGATTCGCACCTACAATTTTCCGCAAAACCGGGTGACGGATCACCGCATTGGCCTCACGCTTTACAATTTGGATCGGGTAATGGATGGCGATCTCGGTGAGCTGATTCAGTCGCTGCAAGCGGCAGATGTCGCTGAGCGTTTGAAGCAATCAGCGGCCGCTGCGTAATCGCTCAGCCGTTGATTGAAGGACGCTTGACGTAACCACGCCGCTTTGTTGTACTGCGCGTCTGGACGCCGTCGCGTCAATTCTATGGCTGCAACTGATCGGCGAGGGCAAGATGAAAACGGAATAAAGCGGTTCGATCCGCGAATTCTCGATCGCAGTGTCATTGCGATTCCGCTGCTGGAGGAAATTAACAAAGACGACGATGAGATTCATGCCGTCATCATCGATGTGAACCTCGATTATGATGAAGGTCGTGACGCAGGCCGAAAATGGATTCGAGAGGCGATCAGGGATGCAATAACCAAAATTGCACCGGACGACCAGAACCAAGGCGTACGCGAGAAGAAGACGGACCTAAGCAATCAATACATCTTCGCCCGCCTCAGCGGAAAAGTGATTCGCGAAGTCGTGCGGCTGGACGTCGAGCGGGCTGCCAGCCAAGCCAAATCGGCTAAGAAACCGCGGCAGCCGAAGAAGCGCGAAAAAGCGACGGTGCAGTCGGGCACAGCATCAGTGTACCGCTTTCGTGCCATCTACCGCATCTGGCCCGATTTCAAGATTTCACCTTGCATCACCAAGTCGCTCGCCACCGTGAAAGCGGATGCCGCGCAAACATCATTCTGCGCGCATGGGATTGATATTACATGGGCAATCATGGATTCGGGCGTCGACGCGAATCATCCGCATTTTGCCTCGCACGGAAATATCGATCCCGCTTCTCCACTCCACGCCGACTTTACCGATACGCCGAATGTTCCTAAGGGCGGTAACGCCGCGTTAATCGACCGATTTGGCCATGGCACACACGTGGCTGGAATCGTGGCGGGCGAACAATTGGCCGACGGCACCAAGGCGCAGGCGCAAACAATGCGTGCCGTCACCCGCTCGGTTAAAGGCTACGAAGAAGGAGATTCGCCCACGGTAGAAACTCATGAAGTCGTGCTGAATTCGATCCGTGGAATGGCGCCCCGTTGTCGTCTCGTTAGTCTGAAGGTACTCGACGATGAAGGTAATGGCGAGGTCAGCAATTTGATTGCGGCAATCGCACACGTCCAGGAAAAGAACGGTCACGGCCGCCTGAACCTGATCCACGGAGTTAATATAAGTCTCGGATACGACTTCGATCCGGAGTGGTTTGCCTGCGGACAAAGTCCGCTGTGCGTCGAGATCAATCGCCTGGTGCGATCGGGCGTAATCGTGGTGGTGGCGGCAGGCAACACCGGTTATGGCGCACTGGCCGCGCAACAGCGGACAACCAATGCCGGCATGCAAGTCACAATTAACGATCCGGGCAACGCGGAACTAGCCATCACGGTCGGGTCTACGCATCGCGAGATGCCGCACGTTTATGGCGTTTCGTATTTTTCTTCAAAGGGGCCAACAGGCGACGGACGGTTGAAGCCAGACGTCGTTGCTCCGGGCGAGAAAATTCTCTCTGCCGCCACCGGAAAGTTGTTGATGGATCGAGCAGAAGGAAAACAATGCGAATACGTCGAGGACAGCGGCACCAGCATGGCGGCTCCACATGTCAGCGGCGTTATTGCGGCGTTTCTTTCCGTGCGACGGGAATTCATCGGCGAACCCGAACGAGTGAAGCAGATTTTTTTGGGAGCGGCTACCGACTTGAAACGGGAGCGCTCTTTTCAAGGCGCTGGGTTGATCGATCTTATGCGCGCCATTCAGTCTGTGTGAATTTATGGATTTATGAACGATATCGCAGGTATTTCGTATTCAGCCGCACGCTTTGACAAGGACGGCGCGGCCTTAAACAAATTAGAAGTCACGGTTCCCGATGGTACGACGGATGTAATTGTCGTATCACATGGATGGAACAATACTGAGGAGCAGGCAGACCAGCTTTACACCGGCTTGTTCACTAATTTTGCAGCAGTTGCTTCCGACCAGCTTCAGAATAAAAAGATCGCAATTGTGGGGGTCATCTGGCCGTCGAAGAAATTCACTGATGTTGTTGATGCTGCTGTTGTAGAACAGGGTCGCGGTGGTGGTGCGGCATTCGGAAGCAGTTCCACCGCGGCGGACGAAACGATCAAGGCAAAGCTCGATGTCATTGCGACAATGTTCGACAAGAAAGCGGCGAAAAAGATCACCTCGGCAAAAAACCAGATCAGCAAGCTGGAGAGTGATCTCGCTGCACGCCGAAAATTCGTAGACGATCTGCGGAGTTTGCTCGACGAGAGTGCCGCGCACGAAGAAGACAATTCCACGTTGTTCTTCAAGCTCGACGGATCGGTGATGCTGGAAAAGTTGAAGATGCCGACGCCGCTGGTTTCTTCAGCATCCGCAAGTCGTGGCGGGGCCGCGTCCGTTGGCACTCATCCGAAAACGACTGAGGCAGGCGGCGCCGCCGGGCTCGGGGACATTTTTTCTGGAATCAAGTCCGGCGCGATTCGGTTCGTGAATTATTTGGCTTACTATGAAATGAAAAAACGCGCTGGTACAGTGGGCCAGAAAGGCCTGGCACCAATGCTTGATGGCTTGGCCGACAAAGTGCAGCGGATCCATCTGGTGGGCCACAGCTTTGGCTGTCGCCTGGTGACAGCGGCCGCTGCGACATCTACGACCGATAAGTTACAAAGCATGTCGCTGTTGCAGGGCGCTTTTTCGCATAACGGCTTTTCGAAATCGATGAATGGATTTTTTCGCACCGTGGTGGATAAACACCGCATCAAAGGTCCAATCGTGATTACTTACACCCAGAACGATCGTGCTGTCGGTATTGCTTATCCGGTTGCTTCGCGATTGGCCGGCACGGTGGCATCTGCGTTTGGCGATGCCAACGATAAGTTTGGCGGCCTCGGTCGAAACGGTGCACAGAAAATGGAGCCGGGCGAAGTTGTGCAGGACGTTGATCGATTGCTGGCCGTTGGCGGCAGCTATAGCTGGCAATCCGGCCATTTCCATAACCTGGAAAGCAGCCAATACATCATAGATCCAAACGGCGGTGACGCGCATGGTTTCGTCACTGGCAAGGAAGTTGCCTGGGCGATCAGCCGCGCGATTGCATAGCTGTAAAATTGGACAATATGCGAAGCGGCTGCCTCCGGCACCGGATGTGCCGCTAACTTGCTACATGACTGTGCTTGAGGTCTTGCAA
The DNA here is from genome assembly GCA_036522635.1 of Candidatus Udaeobacter sp. GTDB lineage: Bacteria > Verrucomicrobiota > Verrucomicrobiia > Chthoniobacterales > UBA10450 > Udaeobacter. The sequence goes on from DATDFM010000033.1 coordinate 9,143, forward strand.
TCCACAACGGGCTATTTCCAGAAGCGCAACGTCGACAGTCCGCGTTTGAACGCCGAGCATTTGTTGGCGCATGTACTAGGCCGGAAGCGCATAGATTTATATCTTGAGTTTGAGCGACGATTGCCAGAAGCGGAACTTTCGCCGTTGCGCGACTTGGTGAGGCGGCGAGGGGCAGGCGAGCCACTTCAGCATCTGCTCGGCACAGTCGAGTTCTGCGGGCGCACCTTTCACTGTGACAGGCGTGCTCTCGTGCCGCGACCTGAAACCGAGCAGCTTGTTGAGCTTCTCATTTCACGCTTCAAATCCGAACTGGCAAGTTCTCGCCTGATTGATGTTGGAACCGGAAGCGGGGTCATTGCGCTCACTCTGGCTGCCGAATTTCCGAAAGCCGAGATCGTGGCGGTCGATATTTCCGAAGATGCTCTCACGCTCGCTCACGAAAATGCTGAGCGACTCGGATTATCCGATCGTGTTCGGTTCCTGCGAAGCAGCTTGCTCGAAAATGCGCAACCAGGCTTCGATTTGATCGCGGCGAATCTTCCCTACGTATCGACCGATGACCGGCTGAAGCTATCTCGCGAAGTGTTGCATGATCCCGAAGTGGCCCTGTTCGCAGGCGCGCGCGGAGACGAGCTGGTACAGGAATTGATCGTGCGCGCGCCGTCGTGGCTCCGCCCCGATGGAATATTGGCGTTGGAGATCGGAATCGATCAGAGTGAGGCTCTCATAGCGGCGTTAGCGAAGAAGAATTACCGCGACATTTGTAATGAAAAGGATTACTCAGGTGTGACACGTTTTCTGTTCGCGAGGTATGGATAAGATTTTGGTCCATGGCGGTCGCCGGCTTTCCGGTTCCATTAAGGTCAGCGGCTCAAAAAATTCCTCACTACCGATTCTCGCCGCGACATTGCTGACTCGGCAGCCATGTGTCGTTCATGGTGTGCCGGACCTGAGCGACACGAATTACATGCTCCAAATTCTGGCGCACCTCGGTGCGCAGGTGGAACGCGCGAGCGGCACCGTAACCGTGACCGCCGAAAAGATTCACTGCGTTGCGCCGTACGATGTTGTCCGGAAAATGCGCGCGTCCGTTTGCGTCCTGGGACCATTGCTGGGTCGTTGTAAGGAGGCCAGCGTTGCGTTGCCGGGCGGCTGTGTCATTGGCGATCGACCGATTGATCTGCATTTGAAAGGGTTCGAAGCACTTGGCTCAGCTGTTCGCGTGGAAGGCGGCGATATCAAGGTTTTCGCGCCTAAACTGCGCGCGGCAGAGATCAACATGAGAGGGCAATTCGGTCCGACTGTGCTCGGCACAGACAATGTCATGATGGCGGCCGTTTTGGCCGACGGCGTCACTGTCATCGAAGGAGCGGCATGCGAGCCCGAGGTCGTGGACATGGCAAGTTTTCTCAACAAAATGGGCGCTAAGATCGAAGGCGCGGGTACTCAGCGCATCGTTATCGAAGGAGTACGTGAGTTGCACGGCGCGGAGCACCGCGTTATTCCGGATCGAATTGAAGCAGGCACGTTTCTGGTAGCAGGCGCGATCGCTGGAGACGGGGTCACTGTCAGACGCGTGGAGCCGGAACATGTGCGGGCGGTTACCGATGCCCTCGCCAAATGCGGTTATGCGGTGGACGTCTCAGCCGATTCGGTTTCCGTCCTGCCCAACGGGAATGCCAGCGCGTTGGAAATCGTTACGGAACCGTATCCCGGTTTCCCGACCGATATGCAGGCGCAAATGTGCGCGCTGCTGTCGACGAACAGAGGAACGAGTTCGGTAACTGAAAACATTTTTCCGCAGCGCTATATGCACGTGGCTGAGCTTAAACGCATGGGCGCCAACGTGCGCCTGGAGGGCGCCACCGCGGTGATTGATGGAGTGGATAGTCTTCTCGGCGCGCCAGTAATGGCAAGTGATCTGCGTGCATCGGCTGCGTTGGTGCTGGCGGGACTAAAGGCAGATGGCGTTACAGAAGTCAGCCGCGTTTATCACATCGACCGCGGTTACGAACATCTGGACGAAAAACTGCAGGAAATCGGCGCGCACATCGAGCGTGTAAAATCAGAGTAGCGCGTATCTTTTTCTGCTCTCTTCTACTGGCGAGTCGCCGGTGCTTGAGCGAAAGGTTACCCATGGATCCACAACCGCCGTCCAATCCATCTACTTCTTCTAATGTTCGAACGTGGTGCGTTTTGTGTC
>DATDFM010000034.1:0-3708 GCA_036522635.1 Candidatus Udaeobacter sp.
AGCATTCAGAGCTCTACTTGTCGTATACTTTCTTTTCGAGGTTGTTGTGTCGCTTTACCACGCGTTCTTTGGTACCCGGGTGCCCACCAGCATTGTTCATCCGCTATATATGGTGTTCGGCGAGCCCGTGCCGATTCCGCAGCCATTGGCACTCACGTTCGGCGTCATCGGCGCGACAAGTAAAATTCTGAATGCTCCCTGCGACATATGCGGTCATCCGCCTAACGAGACAAAGATAAGCCACCCGGCACTTTGTGAATTTGTGTGCGTATTAATCGAAAGCTTACAACAAAGTGCTGGGTTGGCTTCATCGCCTGATTAGATGTTTGTGCGCTGAAATCATGGCCTAACATCTTGCGACTTCTGGAGCGCTTCTCTCTCTTCCGCGATGTATTGCCGGAGCGTGTTGGGCAAATTGGGCGGGACGTTGTGCCTGGATTCGGCGGCGAGTCCATCGAGAAAGGACCTGTATTCATCACCGATCCCGCCCCGCGCGAACCTCCAGACCGCGCGATAGGCAGGATTGCCGAGCAATCGCCTCAAAGTGGTACCGTCGGACGCCCAGCTCTTGGGATCGAGCATGCCCAAATGAAACTGAAAGAAGCAGTCTTCGTAGCTCCAGAACACCGAGGTCAGGTAACCGTACAAGACGAAGCAATCCTGATCGGTGAGAGTTTCGCCGTTGGCGGCGCGCGATATCACGTCGCTAATCCTGGGATCGCTCAGGCGAGAGAGGAGTTCGACGTTGCGAGCACTTCGTCCCTGTTGCATTAACGATCTTTGGTTGCGATTGGATTGCCGTATCTGCAGGCCAAGAAAGACAAGCGTAAACACAACGGCGACGCTGCTGGCAAGTGAGGCGAGATCGGCAAGACTCATGGATGATATGACGATCTTAGCACTAGCCCCCAGAACCGCGATTCGTAACTGAACCGGTCGATCATTTCGCCCAGCATCTAACGAGAGGAGCTGAGCCACCGCTGGCGGCGGCGAGCGTGGCAAGCATTAACAACTGTTTTATAAATTCAAATGTGAACTTCACAGTGGCGAGCGCTTGGCTCCAGCGATTGGTTAGGTGGCTCGATTTCCCGTGGCCATTTGACCCGAGTGAGCGGTCCGGTTAGAAACACCCAGGAAGCACCGCCCAGCAGCGTCACTGCCGCTGCCAGAACAAAAGCCCACCAGAATTGCCCGGTGCGATCGATCACCAAACCAGTCAAGGGTGCAACGACCACGCCGGCCAGGTTGCCGATCGCGTTCTGCAGCCCGGTCCATCTCCCCGCCACCGCCGGCCCGGCGAGAGTCTGTGCAAAGACATAAATAGTGGGCCCCGTGAAACCGCAGGCAAAGCCCATTATTAAAAGGCAGACGAACGAAGTGCGTGCGCTCGCCGCCGCGCAACCAAGTAGGCCGACCGCTATCATAATATGACCAATGCCCATCCAGAGCTTGCGCACGAAATTCGGGCTGGCGCCCGCACGAATCCATGCATCAGCCATCCACGCCAGGATTGGTGAAGCGACGGCAAACATGAGATAGAACAAAGCGCCTTCCCGGGACATTTCTTGCATCGAAAGATGCCGCTCGCTGACGAGAAAGAACGGCAGCCACACGATCATGAGATAGAACGGATAGTTGCTGCAAAAGTGCCCCAGTGCCGCCCCCCAGAACGCTTGTCGGCGTAGAATCTCCCCGACCGATGCCGGACACAGAAACCGCTCCGAGGTCGCAGCCCCTTTCGGCATCCAGTAAATCCACGGCACCAGCCAGAGCAGGCCGACGAAACCGAGTACAATGAACACCGGTCGCCAGCCATAGGCTGCCATCAGGCCGCCGCAGAAGAACGTGCCCAGCGCCGGGCCAAGACTCATCCCGCTGATGATGGCTGCATTGGCAACACCGCGATGTTCCTGTGCAATGAAACGCGCCAGGATCTTTCCATAAGCTGGGAAAGCGACCGATTCTCCTGCGCCGAGCAAAAGGCGGCAGGCCATAAGTGTCGCGAAGCCATGCACCATGCCGGTAAATCCCGTGGCCAAAGACCAGATCGCAAATCCGCCTGCCAGCACCCAATTCACATCGAAGCGGTCCACGAGCCAGCCGCTCACGATCATGAGAATCACATAAGTCCAAAAGAAAGCGCCCAGGAGAAGGCCGAGATGATACGCCGAAAGGTGGAGCTCCCCTTTCAACAACGGCGCGGCCACCGAGAGATTGCCACGATCGACGTAGTTAATGAAAACCGAGAGCGCCAGCAGGAAAACAAGCGCCAAAGTTCTGCCGGCAATTGATCGCCGATCAGTCTGCCTGTTTGGAATCATAGCTTCCGAGCAGGCGAATCGCACGGTCAGCGCCTAACGAGAACAAGATGAGCGACGGTAAACCCGCCGTAGCGGGTAAACCGTAGTGTGCGTCGCTCGGAGTGATGGTGTGCGGAAGTCATCTTAAAAGCGGAACGTACAGTGGTCCGCGAGGCTGCTCGCGAACGCTTTCGCCGTTCGGTCCATCGCATGGTTAGGCCTTTTCGCCAACATAGAAAATAGCTACTCCCGCAAAAAATATGCCGCAAAGCAAAAGCAAAGAAGAAGCTGCATTCATAAACAAGTCTCGGTTTCCTAAAAATATATCGCTCGCAAAACCCGCAGCCTGAAGGAAGGCAAGACAACCTGCAAGGCAACAGAAGGCCCAACGCGTCTTGCGGACAACCGCGAGCCAAATCATCGTCAGCGAAAGAGCACAGATCGAAGCGGCGCAGGCGTTGAACATGACAGCCAACGCATTGATCGTTGCCAGTGCGCGCGGATCCATACCTTGGGCGTGCAGATCGCCGTAGAGGATGAGCAAAGCAGGCGCGTTTTTCCCGAGGACCAGCAACATGAAAAGGATGCCGAGTGCTAGGACAAGATTGAAACCTGTCCACAGTGATAAGAGGATTGCGCCGACACGAAGCATAAGAAAGCAGCTTATGGCCTAACGAGAAGAAGCTGAGCGACTGCTGACGATAGGGAGCTGTGCTTCCGGTTTCAGTATTGAAGTCATGAAAAGTAAATTTGCGCGCCGGTCAGCGAGCTTGCTCGCGAATACTTTCGGAGTTCGCTCCACCGTCTGGTTAGACCTATTACTTCCCACGCGAGAATACGGTTATGAGCATACCCCAACCAGAAGCTGGCCGGCGGGACATGGATGAATCAATACGGACCGGGCCGTCAACATAACGAATAGGCACGCGAAGTGTCCAACTCGTATCGTGTGGATGAAAACGCCACTCTCGGAAGGCAGCGATAGCTGCGCTATCAAGCACAGGATGTCCAATGGACTTGAGAGTCTCCACGCGCTCGACGCGACCATCGGCTTGGATGTGAAATGCGAAAGCTCCGCTGCCGGTGAGGTGACCCGCCTTCGCCTCTGCGGGGTACTTCGGTAGCGGAGCGTACATGGCTCGCTCGCTGACAGCGCGTGCACTCACCGCCAACGCAAATAGAGCGAGAACGATCGAAGAATGGAGGAAACGCTGCATAGGTCTAACGAGAAAAAGCTGAGCCACCGCTGGCGGCGGCGAGGTTTGCTTCAACTTCTGCGTTCACAATTCTTCCTTCAGCCTTTCAGTACAACGGCCAGCGGTTGGCTCCAGCGATTGGTTAGGGCCATTTCTTTTCAAACGTCCGGTTCGCCAGGCACTCATCGAAAGAATCCCAGTACAAGTCAGAC
>DATDFM010000035.1:0-39406 GCA_036522635.1 Candidatus Udaeobacter sp.
GGTAAGTGTTTCGATCAACACCGCCGTCTGAATCGTCATATGCAAAGATCCGGTGATGCGGACACCGGCCAGCGGTTTCTCCGGCGCGTATTTCTCGCGGATTGCCATTAGCCCGGGCATTTCCTTCTCCGCGATGGAAATCTCTTTGCGACCAAAGTCGGCCAGTGAGATATCGGCGACTTTGTAATCGGTTTCGGTTCGTTCGATTGTTGATGTTTTCATTGTGAAAGGGTTCAGGTTTTGGGGTTCAGGGTTCAGATGCGCGCGTTCGTGGCGCCTTCTTGGAAATTCGTTTGCTCACAGCCTTGGATAAACCGCGCAGCATTTTCGAAATCTCCTTCGATTCTGCTAGGAGACGATTGAAATCGGTCTTTGTTACAAACTTGAGTTTGCGCGAGATGTAAAGCTGGGTGCGTAATTCGCCGCCGGAGGCTTGCGCGATATTAATGAAGCGGATGAATTCCTTGATGCTATTGCGCTCGTACCCTTCGGCAATGTTCGATGGAACAGATAAGGCGGAACGCTGCACTTGGTCCTGCATTGTGAAATTGCGACAAGTTGCGAACGTCTTGAATACGTCGACCGCGAGGCGGCATCCGCGCTGCCAAACTTCGAGATCCTCAAACGATTGAAACGCCATCTTTAGTCTCTTTCTGAAACCTGAATCCTGAAACCTGAACCCTACTTCGCCGCGTTCCTTAACTCTTTCACTTTGTCAGTTGATTCCCACGTGATATCGGGATCGTCTATTTTGCCGAAGTGACCGTAATTCGTGGTCTTGGAATAAATCGGGCGAAGAAGATTAAGCTGTTTGACGATGTCGGCCGGTTTGAAACTGAACGTGGCGAGCACGGCGCGTTCGATTGCTTCTTCGTTGGCTGTTTGTGTACCGAACGTGTCGATGTGAACACTGAGCGGCTCCGGATGGCCAATGGCATAGGCAAATTGCACCTCGCATTTTTTTGCCAGACCTGACGCCACCACATTTTTCGCCACCCAGCGTCCCATGTAAGCAGCGCTACGATCGACTTTGCTCGGGTCTTTTCCCGAGAAGGCGCCTCCGCCGTGCCGGCCCATTCCGCCATAGGAATCGACGATGATTTTGCGCCCGGTTAAACCGGCGTCGCCCTGCGGGCCGCCGACTACAAAGTTGCCCGTAGGATTGACGAGAAATTGTGTCTTCTCAGTTAGCATGTCCTCCGGAAGCACTTTCTTGATCACCTCCTCGATCACGAAACTGCGAAGTTCTGAATGCTTCACATCACGCGTGTGCTGGGTGGACACAACGACGCAAGAAATGCCGATAGGTCTGCCGTTTTCGTAGATCACTGAAACCTGCGATTTCGCGTCTGGCCGCAACCAGCCGACCTTGCCGTTCTTGCGAATACGGGTGAGTTCCCGTCCGAGCCGATGCGCAAACATGATCGGCGCTGGCATGAGTTCCGGCGTCTCATCACACGCGTAGCCGAACATCAATCCTTGATCGCCCGCGCCTTGCTCTGCGGTGTCCTTACCTTCAACCGCGCGAGCGTCCACCCCCTGCGCAATATCGGGCGATTGTTTAGTAATAATGTTGGTGATGAAAATTTTGTCGGCGTGAAATACGTCGTCATCGTTTATGTAGCCGATGTCGCGAACGGTATTGCGCACGAGTTGTTCGACAGGCAGCACACTCGCCAGCGGCTTATCTTCAGACAGGCCTGGAATAGTGATCTCGCCACCTACGATGACGATGTTGCTTTTGGCGAAGGTTTCGCAAGCCACGCGACTGCGCAGGTCCTGCTCGATGCACGCGTCGAGCACGGCGTCTGAAATGGCATCGCAAACTTTGTCAGGATGACCTTCACTGACAGATTCGGAAGAGAAGATGTAACGTCGGGACATGGCTCAAAAGAATGTGATTCGCTAACGTTAAATGGGATTAGCCGAGGGACGGGAGTTCAACCGTTGTAACGATTTAATGTTTTAACGATGCGCCGTCGCCAGGGACATATTGACCAATCATGATACGTCGATATATCGTAGTCTCCATTCATGGCGTCAACCATTAATTTGTTGCGGTTGCTTGCCGATCCGACACGTCTGCGGCTGCTGCTACTTCTCGAACAAGAAGAACTTTCGGTCGCCGAATTGCAACAGATACTGGGCATGGGCCAGTCCCGTATTTCGAGTCATCTCGCTCAGTTGAAGCGGGCCGGCGTGGTTGCTGATCGCCGTGTCGGAAAGAACGTTTATTATGGTGCGAACCACGACGGGCAAAACGCAAAACGCGAGCGTGTGGCGGAGATCACGCGATTACTGGCACGCGAACTGCCAGAGGGCTCGCGAGATCGCACAAGCCTGAAGCTTGTACTGCACAAGCGACAGGATAAGGCGCGAAAATATTTCGATGAACTCGCCGGGAAATTCGGCCGAGGTTACGTGCCGGGGCGATCGTGGCAGGCGTTGGCACACACGTTGATCACTTTGCTTCCGCCTTTGACGGTTGCCGATCTGGGCGCAGGCGAGGGGACACTCTCGCAATTGCTGGCGAAACGAGCACGCAAGGTTATAGCGGTCGATAACTCGCCAAAGATGGTCGAATTCGGTTCTCAGTTGGCGAAGAAACACGGATTCAAAAATCTTGAGTACCGCCTGGGCGATATCGAAGACCCGCCGATAGCAAACGATAGCGTCGATCTTGCGATCCTTAGCCAAGCCTTGCATCACGCCATTCATCCTGAGCGCGCCCTCGATGCTGCTCACCGGATTCTAAAACGCGGCGGACGTCTGGTGATTCTTGATTTATTGAGCCATCGGTTCGAAAAGGCTCGCGAACTTTATGCAGATCACTGGCTCGGCTTTAGCGAAGTTCGGTTGCACCAACTCCTCGAAAAAAGCGGCTTCCGAGATATTGAGGTCACCGTCGTTGCCCGGGAAAAACAGAGCCCACACTTCCAAACCGTTTTCGCGGGCGGCGTTAAGTGAACGACGGGACCGCCTCGGCTGTCAATAACTTACGCCCTTGGTTTTATGCTCGCACCCGAGAAATCTGTCGCTTTGCCCGGGTTCTTTGAAGAAGTTCGACGGCGCAAGGTTTACCGGGTCGCGGCGGCGTACGTCATAGCAGCGGGCGGCATCATTCAATTCGCTTCGGCGACGTTTCCCGCCTGGGAATTACCGGACTCGACTTTGCGCGTCTTAATCGTGTGTTTGCTGATGGGATTTCCGGTCGCGCTCATGCTTGCGTGGGCGTTCGACATTACTGCAGATGGCATTCGCCTTACCCCTGACGGGACGTCCAAGAGGCATGCTCGTCTTAATATGATCCTGCTCGTCGCAGTAGGCCTGATTCTTTCCGCTGGTGCGGGATTCTTTCTGTTGCCCCGGGTCGCCGCGCATAAAATCGAGAGGTCGATTGCGGTGTTGCCTTTCCAAAACCTGAGCGATGACAAAGAAAACGCTTATTTTGCGGACGGTGTTCAGGATGATCTGCTTACGAACTTATCCAAGATCGGCGATTTGAAGGTGATCTCCCGCACGTCGGTGATGCCTTATCGCGACATGCAGTCTAATGCTCGCGACATTGGAAAGGCGCTTGGCGTCGCCACAATCGTGGAGGGAAGCGTTCGCCGGATCGGGAGCCGCGTGCGCGTAAATGTGCAATTAATCAATGTTGCGAACGATCAGCACATCTGGGCGGAAGATTACGACCGTGAGCTTACGGACGTTTTCGCGATTCAAAGTGATCTCGCGCAAAAAATCGCAGGTGAGCTGCGTGCGAAATTGTCGCCCACTGAAAAGGCGCAGATCGCACAAAAGCCGACTGAGAATAGCGAAGCATATCTGGCTTTTGTAGAAGGGCACGATTTGCTTACGCGGCCGGATAGACTGCGGGTGGACACGGAAAAGGCCGAGCGATTGTTTGAGCAGGCGACCAGGCTGGATCCAAATTTTTCGAAGGCGTTCGCGGCGTTGGCATGGGTCGAGGACTGGATGTATCACACTTTCGATCCGACACCCACGCGTAAGGCAAAGGCGTACGCCGCGGCTGAAGAAGCGCTCCGATTGGAGCCTGACCTGCCAGAGGCACATTTGGCGCTGGGTTTTTATCATTATTATTGCGAACGCAATTACCAGCGCGCCTTGGAGGAGTTCGCCATCGCGAAGAAGAGTCTGCCGAATTCGGCCGATGTTTATCTCGCTATTGGTGCGATTCAGCGTCGCCAGGGCAAGTGGGCGGACTCCACAGCGAACATGGAGAAAGCGGCATCGCTCAGTCCAAGGGATGCGTTTCTGCTCGTGAACCTTGCTGACAACTATCGCGCCGTTGATGATTTTGAGAAAGCCGACAGAATTTTTGATCGCGCGATCGAAGCTGCGCCGAACTCGGTAAGCGCGCGAACAGGCAAGGCGATGCTTGCGGCGGATCTAAGAGGCGATCTGTCGGAGATCGACAAACAATTGGTGCACATTCCGCCAGGTGCTGCTGCTGATCCTGAGGGTATGTTCGGTCGAGCCTACCTTTTGACATTGCAACGAAAATTTGACGACGCTATGGCCCTTCTAAAACAGTTGCCCGGCGGTGGCAGCGACGAGAAACCGAAGGAGTATCTGGAGGGCGCTCTCTACACTTTCGTAAATGATAAAGAGCAGGCGCGTTCCGCGTTTCTACGTGCTCGTTCGATTCTTGAAAAAGCGATACAAGAAGGCTCCGATGACGCCATGCATCACATGACGCTCGCATTGGTACTTGCAGGCCTGGACGCAAAGGAGGCCGCCATCGCCGAAGGCAAACTCGCGGTCGCACTTCTTCCCGAATCTCAGGATGCGTTGGACGGGCCAAAAATGACGCTCGCGCTGGCGCAAATTTATGCTTGGACGGGCAAAAACGACTCAGCCTTTGAGCTTCTTGAACGCTCGTTGACGACTCCAGCCGGAGTCACGGTCTCTTCACTGAAACTGGATCCAGTTTGGGATCGCCTGCGAGGCGACGCACGTTTTCAGGCCTTAATCGACGTCGCGCAAAATCCTGAGGTGAAGTTGTCAATGAATTGTAAGCAACCGGCGATTCACTGATTCGACGGCACCATCGGCTGCTCAAAGTGAATGTCGCGCCTCAATTTGTGTCTATATTCAGGGCTCCGCTATAATTGCGGCAAACCAAGACTCGTATGACAGGCTTCTTCGAGGAGGTAAAACGGCGCAAAGTTTATCGGGTGGCGGCCGCCTACATCATTGCTGCTGGCGGCATCATCCAACTCGCTTCCGCCACGTTTCCGGCATGGGAGTTGCCAAACTGGTCGCTCCGCCTGGTAATTCTGTTGCTGCTGGTGGGGTTTCCAATCGCACTGATTCTGGCATGGGCCTTCGATATTACACCGCAAGGCATTCGAACCACCCCTGAACCCACTGTCCCCAGGACCCGTCGTCAACGGAACATGATCATGCTGATCGCAACCGGCGTGGTTATTTCTGCGGCCACAGGTTTCTTTCTGTTGCCTCGTGTCGCCGCCCACAAGGTCGACAAGTCCATCGCAGTCCTTCCGTTTGAAAATCTAAGCGATGAAAAGGAAAACGCTTATTTCGCCGACGGCGTCCAGGACGACGTGCTTACAAACTTGTCGAAGATAGGCGATCTCAGGGTGATTTCACGCACATCGGTAATGCAGTACCGCGGCCGGCCAACGAACATTAAAGACATCGGCAAGGCGCTCGGTGTTTCCAATATTCTCGAGGGGAGCGTACGGCGCTCGGGAAACAAAGTGCGTGTGAACGTGCAATTAATCGATGCCAGTACCGATGAGCACGTTTGGGCCAACGATTATGACGGTGATGTGACAGATGTTTTTGCGCTCCAGAGTGATCTGGCCCGTGAAATTGCCAACGCGCTAAAGGCAAAGCTCTCTCCTGCCGAAGAGACGCAGATGACGCGGAGGCCGACGGAAAACCGCGAGGCTTACCAGGCTTTCGTGGAGGCGCATAATCTTTCCTGCTCTTATGAAGATCTGGCAAGACTAAAACAAAGCGCGCAATTATATCAGCGCGCCATCGATCTGGATCCGAACTTCGCCCTGGCACTCGCGCGTTATTCGCAATTGGAAAGCTGGATGGTGCGCACACACGATTCCTCATCAGAACATCGCGAACGAGCGCGCAGCCTGGCCCAGCGGGCTCTGCAGCTACAACCTGATTTGCCAGAAGCTCATCTTGCGCTGGGGTTCTCGTATTACTATGGCGACAACAATTACGAGGCGGCGTTGAAAGAATTTGAGGTCGCGCAGCGCGGGTTGCCTAACGAATCGGATGCATATCTGGCAATCGGGGCCATTCAGCGTCGCCAGGCAAAATGGGCCGAGTCTACTGCAAATCTTGAGAAGGCAGCCAGTTTGAATCCCAAAGACACCTGGCCGCTGCAAAATCTGGCCTTGAATTATCAGATGCTGCGAAACTTCGACGCGGCTAACAAAACGGTCGATCGCGCTCTTCAAATTAATCCTAAAGCGATCGGACTTTGGGAGATCAAGGCCAAACTTGCCCTGGGTGAGAGAGGTGATCTCGGCATGTGTGAGCAAGTGCTGGAGAAGGTAAAATCGTTTCCTATGAGCGACGAGGAGCGACTGACGATGGTTGGCGGCGAAGCCAGTTTTCTCTTGTTGCAACGCAAGTACCAGGAGCTTTTGCAACTGGGTGGACAAACCAGAGATGATTTATTCGCGGCTGTTCCTGGTTCGTTAGCCCTGAAGTATTTCTCCATCGGTGTTGCTCAGAAAGCTCTGGGAGATGATTCAGCGTCGCGCACCGCCTTTCTAAAAGCGAAAGACATTCTTGAAGAACAAGTGAAGCAAAGACCGGACGATGCATATTTACGCGTTCAACTTGCGAAAATACTTGCATGGCTTGGCGAAAAAGATTCCGCCATCGCCGAAGCGCAACGAGCTATGGCCTCGCGACCAGAAAACAAGGACGCATTCGAAGGTCCGCCGATTACCGAACAGGCCGCGCAGGTCTATGCCATTCTCGGGGACAACGCTCGCGCAATCGAACTATTGGATGGACTGTTGAGCCGGCCCAGCGAAGTGACATTGCAAACTCTGAGACTTAATCCCGCATGGGACCCCCTACGGAACGACCCGGGGTTTCAGGCGCTCTTCGCCAAATACGCGGGCAAAGCCTAAGTACGGCACTCACTCGTGGGCTTTCGCTACGCTTCTACTGCGCGATTGGTTTATCGATCGCTATTCCTCCTGTCGATAGCGCTTGCCCCGTCGGCGCAGGCAGAGTGGAAAATCCTTTCAACTGAATCGGAACCCGGCCGCGGAGGAATTGAGCATCAACATGTCGTTGTGGAAGAGGGCGCCGGCCAGCGCGCGACGGTCGATCTAGCAGTCTTCTCCGCTAAATCGACTGCTTTGCGTGTGATCGATAATCCTGACGGCCAAAGCCTGGCTGCAGTGATGAAACGAGAAAAATATGTGTGCGGCGTGAACGGCGGTTACTTTGACACGGAATTTAAGCCGATCGGCCTGCGAGTCGCCGATGGTACGACCTTTTCGCCGTTACGTCGGGCCCGTCTCATTACGGGAATCCTGCTGCAATCGGATCGGGGCATTGACGTCGCGCGCGTGGGTGAATTTTCTCGCAGTAAAAAAATCGTCAGTGCAATTCAGTCCGGACCATTTCTGATCGAGGGAAACAAGCGTATCCGCGGCCTGAATGATTCGCAGCTGGCGCGGCGAACTTTTGCCGGCCTGGCCACGAACGATCGCGCTTTCCTTGGCTTTTGTTCCGATGTTTCGCTTGGCCAAATGGCAGATATCCTCGCCACGGTGCCCATACTTTCAGATTCAAAAATCCGGCGTGCAATGAATCTCGACGGTGGTTCCTCGAGCGCGTTCTGGTTGGCACGCGAGGACGGCAGTGCATTCTCAATCCCAGGACGAAAACCGGTGCGCGACTTTGTGGCTGTCGTGCCAAAATAAAACTGGTCTGTCATCCTGAGCGAAGGATCTCTGATCCATTCATCCGAATACTATCAAACGAGGTGCAGAGATGTTTCGCTTCGCTCAACATGACAGGTACTGTTGAGAGCCGTGAAAACATTTGGCGGATTTAGATCTGGCAACGAGTTCTTCTACGGCGAGTTGCGCGGCGACGAAGTGCACCGGCTGTCGCAGCCGTACTGGATTCAAGTTCGACCCACCGGCGAAGTGCTGCCTCTCGCGAATTTGAAAATCGATGTGCCGGTTGCGCCATCAAAACTGATCGCAGTCGGATTGAATTACGCAGATCACATCGCCGAGATGAAACGCACCGAAATTGGCGCACCGTTAATTTGGTTTAAGGCGCCAAGTTCACTGCTGCCACATAAGGGCGTGATCGAAATTGCGTTTCCCGGGCACAAAACCGATTTTGAAACTGAACTGGCGGTAGTGATCGGTTCGCGCGCGAAAAACGTAAGCGCGGACGATGCACTCGATCATGTTTTCGGTTACACCATCGGCCTTGACATCACCGATCGTGATTTACAAAAACAGGAGAAACAATTTGGTCGCTGCAAATCGTTCGACTCCTACACACCGATTGGACCTTTCGTGTATGCCGATGTCGACGTGCGCGACGCCTCAATAAAATTGTGGCAGAACGGCGAGCTGCGCCAAAGCGCGCGCACGAGCCAAATGATCCATTCGGTTGCGCAGATTATTTCATTCGTTAGTCAATCCCTCACCCTTTTGCCTGGTGATTTGATTCTAACTGGAACACCCGCCGGCGTGGGACCGATTCGAGCGGGAGATGAATTGGAAGCCGAAATCAACGATTGGCCGCGCTTGCGAAACACAGTCGCAATTGCGTAAAATTTTTCGGCTCGGAACGCTAAAAGTTCTTAAGGAATACAATTTCAAAAACTTGCTTACGACCTTGCAGTATAGATATTTCGAAATAAAGATGCGCCCCTGGCGCATAAAGTGTCGCGCAAAAAAATGAAAAGTTTTGCTGGACTCCGAAACAAGTCCTCTGCGATAACGAAAAACCTGCACAGAAATCGAACCGGTCATCAAACCCGTGCTTCAACTATGAAAACACTAATCACTACCTGTCTCTGTTCACTCGCGTTCGCGTTGGTTTCGCTTGGACAAGCTCCGCCTGCTGCACAACAAGCACCGCCGGCAACCGGAGGCACGAGTCCGGGCGCTCAGGCACCAACGAATCCTGCTGCCGCAGCACAGCAGCCGGCTGCGCCGGGGCAGCAAGCACCGGCCACGAACTTGCCGCCGGGGCAGCAACCGCCACCGCCGCCAGGGCAACCCGGTGCCGCAGGGCAACCTCCAGCCGCAGGGCAACCTGGAGTACCGGGCGCGGCGACCAGTCCCGCAGCAGCTGGTGCAACAAGTCCTGCTGCAGCCGCTGCTACGAGTCCGGCTCCCGCTGCTACAGCGTCTCCGGAACAGCCTACTGGCTTTCTTGCGGGCAACTGGTTGATCGACAAATTTCACAAGGGCGGCCCGGTGATGTGGCCGATTCTGATTGTCTCGATCGTGGCGCTCACGGTTGTGCTCGAGCGATGCATTTGGTGGACGGGCCGCTGGTTCCGGCGGGATCCGAAACGTATCGAAAAGGTTTTCACCGCGATCGAGAATGGCGACACCGCGGAGGCATCGAGGCTTTCGCGCGGTTCGCGTGATCCGGTGCTACGAATGCTATGGAACGGTCTGAATCACCAGCACAGCTCTCTCGAAGCCGCGTTGCAGGTTGCCGCGGGCATCGAAATCAAACGCGCCGGACGTTTCCTGGTGGTAATGGATACTCTCGTGACTCTAGCGCCGTTGCTGGGTCTCTTGGGCACGATTACCGGGCTAATTCGTTCGTTCAGCTTCCTTGGAAACGAGGAGCTGGCTGTGCAAGCGGTCACCGGTGGTATCGCCGAAGCGCTCATTGCGACGGCCTGCGGTCTTGGCATCGCTATCTTCGCTTTGATTCCGTTTAACTTTTTCACGTCTCGCGTGTCTAACTTAGAGTTCGAATTGCAAACGGCAGCCACGAATTTGGAAGTTATGCTTCAAGCTCAAACAGCAGAGCGACACGTGTCGATCGGAAGCACCACGCCCTCGTCGGCAACGCGGTCATCCATCTAACGATTCGTTATGCAAGTTGCGTCACCGATTCCCCACAAGAAAGCGCGGATCGAGATCATACCCTTGATCGACATCATGTTCTTTCTGCTCGCCAGTTTCATGATGGTGAGCCTCAGTCAGGTGCACATGAAGGGAATCAAAGTGAATCTGCCTTCGGGCCAGTCAGGTGAGACGCAAACCAAACGCGAATACGTCAGTGTCTCAGTCGATAAGGATGGCCATTATTTCTTTGATAAAGATGAAGTGCAGGACGCGGAATTACTGAATCGTCTGAAAATGGCGCACCAATCTGCCCCTGATGCGAAGGTCTTTGTTCGAGGGGACAAGGATTCAGTCCACCTAAACGTCGCCCATCTGTTGGACCTTGTTCGCGCGGCAGGCTATTACAAAATTTCCTTCGAAATCAAGAGCGAAGCTCTCAAGGGGGTTCCCGGAAAAGAGTAATTTTTTTTGGTATGGCAACACCAGCAGGACAAACGGAGAGAGAGGCCAGGCCGCTGATCTATCGACCGCCTCCTCGCTGGTATTTCTGGTCAGCACTTGGAGCGGCTTTAGCGATTCACTTGACAGCGGTTGCGGTTTCTCAACGCCACGAAGCGCCCGCGGTAGACCTGCCCCCTCAACCACCGCAAGTGGTGGAAGCAACGCTTGCCCCGCCCGAGGCCACTCCGCCCCCGGAAGATATCCCGATTCCAGAGCCTCCTCCTCCTCCCGACATTCAACCTGAATTCGTTGAAGAAAGAACGCCGCCGCCGAAGCAACAAACCGCGGCAAAATTCACGCCGATCAAGAGTCCGGGACCGATGTCGATGTCGCGGGCGAAAGCGCTCGCCTTATACGCGCCGCGGCCTCAATATCCTTACGAGGCTCGTTCACGGCACGTCACCGGCAGTGGAGTGATCGTCTGCTCAGTGGACTCCGGCAGCGGCAGCGTCAGTAGTTGTAGTGTTTCGTCAAGCACCGGGAGTCCAATCCTTGATAATGCCGCCACGAGCGCGTTTCGGCAGTGGCGATTCAGACCTGGAACCCTTTCAAAGGTTAACATTCCCATTACCTTCACGATGACGGGAGCTTCGTACTAAAGATGAGAGTATCGTCGCCAGTTCCGAAGAAGCACGCACGGATCGAAATCATCCCGTTGATCGATATCATGTTCTTTCTGCTTGCGAGTTTCATGATGGTGAGTCTGAGCCAGACTCACATGAAGGGAATTCGCGTCAATTTGCCAGCTGCGGTTGGTCCGCCCCCTAGCGGTGTGAAGGATTTTGTTTCCGTCAAGGTGCTCGAAGGCAACGCGGTGTTCTTCGACAATCAATATGTGGAGGACGGTCAAGTACTCCCGCGCCTTTTCCAGTTACATCGAGCGAATCCAGGCATTAAGATTTCTCTCAGTGCGACTCCGATGGCCATGTATGGAGACGTCATTGCCGTCCTCGATAAAATTCGGATTTCCGGAATCACAAAAGTTGGATATCAGATCCGAGCAGCTGGCGGCGTTACGCAAACGGGCTCAGCTCCTCCTGCCGGCGCTCCACCACCACCACCACCGCCGCCACCTCCGAGTCCTTAACTCCTCAACTCGAGCTGCCGAAGTTCGATTGCCAGCGCGCGAACTGCTTTGGCGCGGTGACTGATAGTGTTCTTCACCGCTACAGGCAGTTCACCAAAACTTTGCTCGAATCCTTCGGGAATGAAAATCGGGTCGTACCCGAATCCGAAATCGCCTCGCACCTCAGTACCAATTGTTCCTTCGGCAATTCCTTCGAACGTACCGAGGAGATTGCCGTGGCGCGCGAGCGCCAGGACACAACGAAATCGAGCGCGGTCTCCATCCGCTTTGGCGCGAACTCGTGCAAGCTCGCTGAGTAGTTTGTCGATCTTTTCTCTCTCCGTTGCGTTCGCGCCCGCATAACGGGCGGAATAAATTCCAGGCGCGCCGCCGAGCGCATCAACCTCCAATCCAGAATCGTCGGCAATTACCAAATCTGGCAATTTTCTGGACGCAGCGAGAGCCTTAATTTTTGCGTTTTCTTCGAACGACATTCCATTCTCGCGAATTTCCGAAACTTCAGGATGCGCCAGGAGATCGCGCACCTTAAACTCCGGGCCGAGAATATGCTGGATTTCGCGCGTCTTATGCGTGTTGCGCGTCGCCACTACAAGTTCGATCACGTTTCGATTGAATGTGGAAAGCGGCAAAGAAGCGTAAATTCTAGTTTCTTTTCCTGGTTTCCTGGGTTCCTGATTTAATTGTAATGAGTGGCGACCGCCGTAAACCATATCCCTTCGATCAGATTGAGCCCAAATGGCAGGCCATTTGGGACAAGCGCCAGTTTTTTCACGCGCCCAACCCCGGCGAGGAAGCATTCGACCCTGCCAAGCCAAAATTTTACGTGCTCGATATGTTTCCTTACCCGAGCGGCGCCGGGCTGCACGTTGGACATCCGGAAGGCTACACTGCAACTGACATCATTGCGCGTTACAAACGTATGCGCGGCTTCAATGTCTTGCACCCAATGGGTTGGGACGCGTTCGGCCTGCCCGCGGAGCAATACGCAATCAAAACCGGTCAGCATCCTGCCATCACCACGCGTGAAAACGTCGCCAAGTTCAAGAGCCAATTAAAACGGATCGGTTTTTCTTACGATTGGCAACGGGAGATCAACACGACCGACCCGACGTATTTCAAATGGACCCAGTGGATTTTCCTTCAGATCTACAACTCCTGGTTCAACCCGGAGACAAATAGGGCTGAGCCAATCTCCACGTATCGCGGAACCGATCCCGACAATGTTCGGCTCGCTTACGTCGCTGATGTTCCGGTTAACTGGTGTCCTGACTTGGGCACAGTTTTGGCGAACGAGGAAGTTGTAGATGGAAAAAGCGAAGTTGGCGGGTTCCCGGTTGTGCGACGACCGATGCGGCAATGGATGTTGCGTATCACGGCGTATGCGGAGCGATTGCTCAACGAACTCGAGGCACTTGATTGGCCCGAGGGAATCAAACTGCTTCAGCGTAACTGGATTGGTCGAAGCGAAGGCGCGGAAATCGATTTTAAGATCGACCAGACCAGCCAAAAAATTCGCGTGTTCACAACGCGTCCAGACACGCTTTACGGCGCCACTTACATGGTGCTCGCGCCGGAGCATTCGCTCGTCGAGCAAATCGTGACGGAGGAGCAATGGCCCGCGGTTCGCGAATATCGTGAGCGCACCGGCCGTAAAAGCGACCTTGAACGCACTGAGCTTTCCAAGGAAAAAACCGGCGTGTTCACCGGTGCGTTCGCGGTCAATCCAGCTAATGAAGAAAAAATTCCCATCTGGATCGCAGATTACGTTTTGCTTGGCTACGGCACCGGCGCAATCCAGGCCGTGCCGGCACACGACGAGCGCGATCTTGAATTTGCGCGGAAGTTTGATTTGCCGGTTCGGCAAGTCGTCCAACCATCAGTCGACGAAGATCCAATTGGATTTGTGGGTGATGGCATAGCAATCAATTCGCCAATTATCGACGGCCTTCAATCGCGGCAGGCAATTCGAAAAATCACGGCATGGCTCGAAGAGCGCGGCTTCGGGAAACGCGCGATCAATTACAAATTACGCGACTGGTTATTCTCACGGCAACGTTATTGGGGTGAGCCGTTCCCGATTATCTGGCAGGATGGAAAGCATCGTGGCTTAACCGAGAGCGAACTGCCGGTTCTTCCGCCAGCTCTGGAGGATTACAAACCTACCGGCACAGGCGAGCCGCCGTTGGCGAAAGCAGAAGGTTGGATTCACTATTCAGATAAGGCTACGCGAGAGCTAAACGTAATGCCGCAGTGGGCAGGGTCGTGTTGGTATTACCTGCGCTTCTGCGATCCCCATAACCACAAACGATTCGTTGGCGAAGAGGCGGAACATTATTGGATGGGCGGCGATAAATCTGGCGGCGTGGATTTGTACGTTGGAGGAACTGAGCATGCTGTGTTGCATCTGCTATACGCGCGGTTCTGGCAGAAAGTGTTGTTTGATCTGGGTTACATCTCGAAACCCGAGCCGTTCCAGCGGTTGGTGAACCAGGGAATCATTCTAGGTGAGGACAACCAGAAAATGTCTAAATCGCGCGGGAACATCGTCAATCCCGACGACGTGATTGATCAGCACGGCGCCGACGCATTTCGTTGCTACGAAATGTTTATGGGACCGCTCGAGCAAATGAAACCGTGGAGTACTCGCGGCGTTGAAGGCGTCGCGCGCTTTTTGGCGCGCGTCTGGCGATTGCTGATGACAGAGAACCAGGCAGGCGAATGGATACTCTCGGAAAAGGTCAAAGGTGTACCGGCGAGCAAGCAGCAGCAAAAGTTACTGCACGCCACGATCAAAAAAGTGGGGGAGGACATCGAAGCGTTTTCCTTTAACACCGCAATTTCGCAGATGATGATTTTCGTGAACGGATTCACGAACCTCGAAACGATACCTTTGGATGCGATGCGGGCGTTTTTGATTCTGCTCAATCCATTCGCTCCGCACATTTCTTCCGAGCTCTGGGAATCGTTGAACGCCAAGTTTGATGAGGCACGCGGAGATATCACTCAACAATCATGGCCGGCTTACGACGAGCGCCTGCTGGTTGAGGACGAAGTTGAAATCGCGATTCAAGTCAACGGAAAGCTGCGCGATCGGATCAAAATGCCCCTAAACGCCTCGCGAGAGGATCTCGAGCAAGCAGCAAAGGCTAGTCCGAAAGTTATTAAGGTGGTTGGGGACGAGTTCATGCCGTACGTAAGCGTCATTACGGTGCCCAACAAAATCGCCAATGTTGTTATCCGCAAACGCGACGATAAAACCAACAGCTGAATCGAAACAAATTCGAGAACAGCACGGCGTGGCGGCTACTCTCGTTCCAAAAAAAGCTCGTCAATATCGTCGTCACCTGATTAGATCGGCGATATGTGGAAGGAATTTAAGGAATTCGCCGTCAAAGGTAACGCCATTGATCTCGCTGTCGGCGTCATCATCGGTGCCGCCTTCGGAAGTATCGTGACTTCCCTCGTGAAAGACATTCTGATGCCCCCAATAGGCCTGATCACGGGCGGGCTCGATTTTTCGAACAAGTTTATTGTTCTGAAGGCAGGCGGAGATGGGCTAACTAATTTCTCGACTCCGGCTGACGCATTGGCTCACAAGGCGATCACTTGGAACTACGGCAATTTTATCACTTTTGTGATTAACTTCGTCATCGTTGCGTTCTGCATCTTCCTTGTCGTAAAAGCACTCAACAAAATGAAGCGGCCCGCCCCCAACGCCCCGCCTGTGTCAAAGGATTGTCCAGCATGTGCGATGACTATTCCGATCAAGGCAACACGTTGCCCTCATTGCACCACCGAGCTCTCGCAACCCGCTGCGCATTAGCGGTTGATCGCCGGACCGAAGTCGGTCGTCTGGTAAACCGCAGAGTGCCATTAATTCAGTTTCCCTAGGGAATTCTCTCAAAAACCGTTTGCCCATTGCTATCGCTGCTGCTATTGAAGGCGAAACGCTGATGCCTAGATGCCTTAACCTAGCGTTCGCGGGAGCTTTAGCTTGCTTTGTCGTAGGCTGCGCGACGCAATCGAAACCAACACTCTCCAGTGGACGGCGCATTCCAAAGGTGCGCACCACTGCGTACACGCATCACGAGGGAGGAAGCGGGGCTCACAACGCGATCGGGACCTACCTCTCTGGTCGGCAGGTATTGAGCGCCGCTTCAGATTGGTCGCGATATCCGCTCGGAACACGTTTTCGCCTCGCGGACACGAACGAAGAGTATGTGATCGACGATTACGGCAATGCCTTGGTCGGCACCGATACCATTGATCTTTACAAACCCAGCCGGTCGGAGGTTAGAAATTGGGGCGTTCGGTATGTCGACATAGACATTTTGCAATGGGGTTCGGAGGAAGAGAGTCTGAAAGTCCTCGCGCCACGTTGCAAACACAGTTGCGTGAAGAAAATGGTGGTAGCCTTGGAAAAGAAGAAGAGCAAAACCGTCGCGCAAAATACTACCCGGCTTCCTGCGGTTTCAAATTAGCGACACGCAACCGCAGCGCGGACAAAAGGCAGCGCTTACCTGACGCGTTGCTTTGATTTAGGACTGATCACGCTGCACGTTCCCGCCAATGAAAATCTTTGTCGTTGGCGGTGCGGGCTATATCGGAAGCGTTTGCGCCGAGTTGCTGCTCAACGAAGGCCATGAAGTTGTCATTTTTGATAATCTGAGTGAAGGACATCGCGCAGCCGTTGATTCCCGCACCCATTTTGTTGAAGGCGAACTTTTGGATCGCCAACAGATCCAAGTTGCCCTTTCCACTCATCGCCCTCACGCGGTCATGCATTTTGCCGCTAATGCGCTCGTGGGTGAGTCGATGCAGAATCCTTCCAAATATTTTCGGAACAATATCTGCAATGGATTGAATCTGCTGGATGCAATGGTCGCGGCTGGCATTCAGCGGATCGTGTTCTCATCGACATGCGCAATCTTTGGTCCGCCCGATCGGGTGCCAATTGATGAAAGCGCACAGCCGCGTCCCATCAATCCCTACGGCGAATCCAAACTCGCGTTCGAAAAAATTCTGCGCTGGTACGACGAGATTCACGGCGTGAAATTTGTGTGCCTGCGCTATTTCAATGCCTCCGGCGCGTCGGATAAATTTGGCGAAGACCATCGACCGGAGACGCATCTCATTCCAAATGTGCTGCAGGTGGCGCTCGGTGAAAAACCGAACGTCGAAATTTACGGCACTGACTACGACACCCCTGATGGAACGTGTATCCGGGATTACATTCACATCCTCGATTTAGCCAACGCGCACATCCTGGCCCTCGGCGAATCGGCCCGCGGCTGTTACAATCTCGGCACGGGCGGCGGTTCGAGCGTTCGAGAAGTAATCGAATCGTGCCGCAAAATCACTGGGCGAAAGATCGAGACGATCGAAAAACCGCGCAGGCCAGGAGACCCGCCGCGGCTCATCGCATCTTCAACGAGAATCAAGAAAGAACTTGGCTGGCAGCCGCAATTCCAATCTCTCGACGGGATTATCGATAGCGCATGGAAATGGCACCAGAAATTTCCGCGCGGCTATCCGGACTAAGTTGCTGTAGCGTCCGCTGTCCTCCGCCGAGTCTTTTCCGGTAGGGCGCACCACTTCCGTGCGCGCCGCTAAAACGCGACGGTGTGCAGAGGACTCCCGCCCTACCTGCTGCCATTCGCAGTTCAGCAACTACAGTGCATCGGCGAGAGCTGATCCAACCGTGTCGATTGGGAGATCATCAAGTCTGCCGTTTGGCGCGCGAACAATTCGCACATTGTCGTTCATTGGTGCCCAAACATCTGGATCCGTCGTGCCGAAAAGAAGAATGCAATTCGCGCCGGCAGCGGCAGCGAGATGCGAAATTCCGCTGTCGTGCCCGATGTATGTCGCGCGCTCGAGGACGGCAGCAAGATACGGCAGCGGGAGGTTCCGCGCGAAACGAACCCCCCGATTTTTCCATTCGCATTCCAATTGTTCAGTCTGAGCTTCGTCTGCCTCGCCTGAGATCACCAGCAAGCGATCAAGGTCTGCAAAACGATTGTTTGGAGAAAACAGACGGATCCATTTTTCGAGGGGCCAGTTCTTTGCCTGGCTGCCGCTTCCCGGGTGTATTGCGATAATCGGTTGCGGCAGGGACGCGACAAATTCCCGGGCAAATTCCCGGTCTTCTATTGAAGGAAAAATTCTCTCGGAAAGATCGACAACCTCGATCCCCATTTCCTCGATTGGTCGCGCAAGCTGACGGGCTGCGTGGCCGGCATTTTCGACGATCCGCCCTGGCCCGCAAATCAGATTTTCAACGCCAGTAAGGCGAAGATTAGTTTCGAAAATCTGGTCTGGATCATAAAGATAACTGACGATCAAATCGAAGCTGGCGAAGTAATCGGCCAGTTCTGCAGGCAATTCCGAGTCACGCGCAAAAAATCTGGCAAGCTGGCCGTATTCGATCGAACGGACCGCTTGTGCATAGAAGCGATTTTCCGCGATCACTCCGATGTGTTTGTAGCCGAGAATCTCGATATGCGCCGGCGGTCGCGCATCACGAAGTGTCTTGAGCGCCGGCAATGTGAGAATGAAATCACCGATGGCGCCGCCGCGGATCACCAGAATGCGATTCATCTATGTTGTAGCCACGGCTCTGCGGGCCGTCTTCATCATGAAATCGCGATGGTCGGTTAAACCGATCACAGGTCCGCACACAGGACGGATTCGTCCCGGGGCGAACCGGTGGCTATCGTTTGTTAGTACTGGGTAAATGTGAACCCTAGAATGATGCCACCGTAAATTAAGGCAACCGCATGCAAACACCGCCAGCGAGAGACAGTGCGCGCGCTCCAATTTATTTGATCGCGAAGAACGTACGGAATTGCGACCCAGAACAAGCCGGCCACAATTAGCAGGTAAGCAAAAACCGTCACGAGCAGCCGGCTCGATTCGTAGCGTAAAAAGGCTGCATCAAGCAGCGGTTCCGCCGCGAGCAAACAAAGAATCCCGAGAGCGCGTACGGCGAGGAATTCATCCACGAAAAACAGCGTGAGTACGTAACCGACTGGCAACGCAATAAGAAGCGGCCGACGAAAGCTGGAAAATTCGCCCATCTGGATGGTGGCCACCAACCAGAAAGTCCAGACCAGGCAAATCGTGAGCAGCACAACTCCGGCGACCCGAGAGCGCGGAAACTGTTTCACCACTTGCGCGAAGTCCGGTTTCATCAAGCCAAGCAGACCCACTATAACGAGAAACGCCCCGGCGATGATGCCTGCTGTATACAAAGAAAGATGGTAAATCATGCGTCGAACTACACTGATTGCGTGTGAGTTTGGATATGGTGGCGCAAGTTTTCAACTCGCGAATGAAGATGGCCCTACTCTAACAGCGGCATCCCGTACAAGCTGAACCCATTGGCGCGCTCGATTCGTACGTTCACAAGCTTCCCAACAAGTTCCTCGGTTTTGTTTGCTGATCGGCTTTTCGGCGAAGGAGGAAATACCACGATCTTGTTTGTGCGGGTTCGCCCCATCAGGCGCTGCCGGTTTGTTTTGCTGAGACCTTCACAAAGCACTTCCGCCCGGCTTCCAACCAGGCGTTCCAGAATTTGGCGATTCGATCTGTTTACTACCTCAAGTAAATCTTGATTGCGCTGCTCCTTGACCTGCTCCTCGATTTGATCCGGCATTTCTGCGGCGGGAGTATCGCGCCGCAATGAATAGCGAAATACAAATGCGTTATCGAATTGGATCTCCTCGAACATATCGCGTGTCTGCTGGTAATCGTCGTCCGTCTCGCCGGGAAATCCGACGATAATATCGGTTGTGATGGCGACGCCGCCACGCGCCCGGCGGATCCGTCCCACGAGATCCAGATATTTTTCCGCGGTGTACGCGCGGTGCATCGCTTTGAGAATTTTATTTGAGCCGGATTGCAACGGCAGATGAACGTGCTCGGCAATCTTCGGCAATCGCGAGATTGCGTCGATCAAGTCGTCGCGGAAACCGATCGGATGAGGCGAAGTGAAGCGAAGCCGCTCAAGGCCTTCTACCTCGTGAACGGCTTCGAGCAACTGTACAAAGGGGGACTTGTTACCGAGCTTCGCAAATTCATGGCGACCATAAAGGTTTACGATCTGGCCTAGTAGCGTGACTTCTTTGACTCCGCGCGAAACCAGATCGCGCACTTCAGCCACGATCTCGCCGATGGGACGGCTGCGTTCCGCCCCGCGCGTCTGCGGCACGATACAGAAAGTGCAATGCATGTTGCATCCCTGCATGATCGAAACAAACGCTGTTGCCTGCTTCGGCGTCAGTTGCTGGTCGCGAATGGTCGATTGGGAACCGGCTTCTTCCCCGATATCAACGATCGAAAATCGCAGATCATCCATCGGGCTGTAGCCGCGAGCGTCGACCGCAGGCGCCTCCGAATTTTTTCGCGCCACCAGCTCGTCCACGTAATCAGCAACGCAATGAAATTTTTGCGTGCCGACAACAAGCTCGACGTGTGGCAAATCTTTCAGAAGCGACGCGCCGCGTGCCTGGGCCATGCAGCCCAGAAACCCAAATACCACGTGTGGCCTCTCTTTTGCCAGCTTGCCGAGCATGCCCATCTTGCCAAGCGCCTTCTGGTCAGCCATGTCGCGTACGCTGCAGGTATTTAGCAGCACCACGTCGGCATCCGACTCGTGCCCGACCCGTTCGTACCCGCGCCCCAGGAGCGAATGCGCGACCTGTTCGGAGTCGCGCTCATTCATCTGGCAACCATAAGTTTTGATGTAGAACTTCGGCATGGGCGGATGAAAACAATACATGGCGAGCAAACCTCGTCCAAGGCGCGGCCGCCAATTCTGGGGAGCGCGTGCGCTCCTCGGATTATCCGCTTTTCAGCGTGCCCATTTGCGATTATGTCGCGACGCACATGAATGAAGAAATTCCGGCGATCGGGGTCATCGGTGGCAGCGGTCTGTATCAGATGGACGAGTTGCGGGAACCGACTGAACACAAAATCGATACACCGTTCGGACCGCCCTCGGACATTCTCGTCGGTGGAAAACTGGGCGATCGTCAGGTTTATTTTTTGCCCCGACATGGCCGCGGACATCGGATTCTGCCGCATGAAATAAATTATCGTGCCAACATTTACGCGCTTCGGTCGCTGAATGTCCGCTGGATCATTTCGGTCGCGGCGGTCGGCAGCTTGCAGGAAAAATATGCGCCAAGGGACGTAGTTTTGCCGTCGCAGTTTTATGATCGGACCAGTCAACGCTCGATTCATACGTTTTTCGGCGAAGGCATTGTGGCGCACGCTGGATTTGCCGAACCGATCAGCGCGAACCTGCGCAATCTGTTGGCTGAATCGGCCAGATCGTTGGGATACACCGTTCATAATGGCGGCACGTATGTGAACATGGACGGTCCAGCGTTTTCGACGCGCGCGGAATCTGAATTCAATCACCGCAATGGATTCGACGTGATCGCAATGACTAATGTTCCAGAGGCAAAGCTGGCTCGCGAAGCCGAGATCGCATTCGCCACCATGGCCATGATCACTGACTACGACGCTTGGAAAATCGAAGAAGAACCCGTCTCGGCTGAAATCGTTCTCAGTCATGTGATCGCAAACGCAGAGACGGCGCGGCGAGTGATTGCGGACGTGGTCCCGGCAATTCCCGATGAGCCAAACTGGCCGGAACATTCGGCGTTGGATGCTGCACTAGTCACCGACCGGAAGTTGTGGCCGGACGCCACAGTGGAAAAACTGGGACCGATCCTGGCGCGCTTCGTCGCCGAATAAGGTAGGGCGCGCAGTCCTCTGCGCGCCAATTGGAATTCCTGAAAGGCGGCGCGCGCGGAGTGACGCGCCCTACCGTCGCGATCACGACCGATTGAATTGCGAGGCGATGCGGCTGAGAATCACAACATGAAAACGCGTTGCTTCGATCACATCGATTTACGGGTGACAAACATGGAAAGGGCGGGAAAGTTCTACGGAAAGTTTCTGCCGCAGCTTGGGTTCGTTCACGAAAGTCAGGGCGACGATTATTATACGTTCTATGCTGGCGGTGGGGAACGGCCGTTGGAATTTTTCTGTTTAAGCGAGGACAAGAACCATCGTCCCAACAGCACGCGAATCGCGTTTTGGGCAGACACGCGCGAAGAAGTGGATCAGATTTCGAAACTCGTTCGCGACGCTGGCGGTAAAAACCTTGAGGGTCCCGAAGTTTGCGAGGACTACAGTCCAGGTTATTACGCCTTCTTCTTCGAAGATCACGATGGGAACAAACTGGAAATTTGCTGCCGCGAGAAGCCGGTGTTTACCCCTTGAACCATAGAGGCAGCCGTGTCGGCTGGTACCATCGCAATTTTGCGTGGCGACACGCCTGACGCTACACTTGGGAAGTGACCGATTTAAGAACGAAGGGCTTGGCGCATCACGAACCTGCCATTTTGCAGGGTGCTCGCCGTGTTCGCTATCTCAAGTTGATCGCGCTTTTCAAAATCGGCAAAGGCGCGTTGTTGCTGGTGGCAGGTGCTTCACTGCTTTTTCTGAACACGCGGGCTCGGTGGATGGATGCGTTGTCGAACTGGACGGCGGATGAAATCCTGCTCGAGCACAGCCGCACCGTCGTGTGGCTGCTTCACAAACTACAAGCCATTCTCGCGGACGGTGCGGTGCGGGCGACAGGTTTTCTGGCGTTATTTTATGCGGCGGTTCTTTTCACGGAAGGGATCGGTGTTTACATGCAGCAACGCTGGGCGGAGCTGCTTATGATTTTCGCGACTGCGAGTCTAATTCCAATTGAGCTTAGGCATTTCTGGCATCGGCCGGGCGTGGTGGGCGCGCTCATACTGCTGGCGAATTTTTTCATTGTCTGGTTCTTATATCGGGTTCTCAAACGCGAGAAAGACGCCCAAATCGCGCCTGAGCGCGAACTGGTCGAGATCGTTGAGGTGCATTGAGTTGTTTGCAATTGCCGACACACTCGGCACGGCAACGAGGGTCGAATACTTTTAGCGGGAAAACTGGATCTGTTGTCCATGCAAAGGCCGAACGTTGACGATGACCTGACGTTGGTGACGGACTTCGGGAAGACCGAAGCGATCTGCATTGATGTGCTCGACAATCCGGCCACCGAGGAGGGCGTCCTACTCAAGGTGATGGCCCGCGGCCCATTCGAACAGGGCCAGCAAGTCTGGATCATGGATCGCGACGGATCAAAGGTTGGCGCGACCGTCGAAGATGTTTCCGAGCAAACCATCGACAGCGAAGTAACGCTCTCGACGGTGTTGCCGGCATAGTTGTAACCCCGAATGCTTTCGGGGCTGCCGGAGTCAGCGCCTCCAGCTATCCCAAAAGTTCGCTACTTTTCAGAAGAATCGCGCCGGCGCGGTTCATTTCGTCCAGCGCGCGAGCGATGTCACCAGACTCAAGCTCAATTCCGCGACAGCCATCGACGATCACGTACGTGTTCAATCCGAGATGGCAGGCGTCGAGCGCACTGTACTTGACGCAATAATCCAGGGCGAGTCCCATCAGGTAGATGTCCTTGATCCCGCGCTTCTCCAGGTAATGAGCAAGACCGGTGTGGCGACGATGCGCGTTGTCGAAAAACGTGCTGTAACTGTCGATGTTTCGCTCGGTCCCTTTGTGAAAAATGTGAGCGATGCGGGTGACGTCGAATGATGAGGCGAACTCGGCTCCGTGCGTGTTTCGGACACAATGCACGGGCCACAGGATTTGCTCGATTCCGTCGAGAATGATCCGGTCGCCCGGCTTTTTGCCCGGATGATTTGCGGCGAAACTGCCGTGATCTGCCGGATGCCAGTCTTTGGTTGCGACGACGAGATCGAAGCGTCGCTGCAATTCATTTGCAATCGGAATGACTTCGTTGCCGTGCGGCACAGGTAACGCACCGCCTGGCATGAAATCATTCTGAAGATCGACAAGGATCAGCGCGTTCATTTCAGCAGCGTGTTTTATGCGGTGTCATTCTGAGCGCAGCGAAGAATCTCGGATCAACTTTGGACCCGTTCCCTAACGGAAATAGACCGGAGATGTTTCGCTTCGCTCAACATGACAGCCGTTGACGAGAGGCGAGTGGTTCACTTCAATTGTTCTTTCGCCCGGCCGATTAATTGTAATTGTAATTCATGCAATGATCGTTCAAGCCCGGTCTTGTAAGGAACCGGATCTCTCAGTTGCAAAATCTCGGGAGGCGCGCAACCGAGCTGTTTGCGCAGGTGCTCACGGGACGCCTCAATGCTCGGCGCTTCGTAAACAAGCTGCCCGACCCTGAAGATGGGCACCAGCAAATCGGAGTAATCAGTGCCCGCAGGAATCTCCGTTTTTTCCTGTGTTTCAACATCCACGATTTCGCATGGCTCAGAAACGCCGTGGTCAGCTTCATAGATCGCATCCGCCATGAATCTCCCATCCTGCTGATAAAACCGGCGGACCTGCAATGAGCCTGGGACGGAAGTTTTCGCTGATTCTTCCGAAAGTTTAATGCGGTATTGCCATTCGCCACCCGCCTTCGCCGAGGCTCCGGCGGGCAAGCCGGGGCGCCTGATCGCGCCGAGTTTATAGATGCCACCGAGAGCGGCGTCTGGTTTCCCGGTGCTAAGCTTTGTTCCTACACCCCAGACATCGATCTTGGCGCCGCGTTGTTTCAGATCCGCGATCATGTACTCGTCGAGATCGCCTGAGCCGACGATCTTTGCATTTACAAAGCCTGCCTTATCCAGCATCCGGCGTGCTTGGTTGCTCAACGCGACCCCATCGCCGGAATCCAAACGCACGCCGATCATCTCGTGCCCGTGTCTGCGCAATTCGCTTCCTATCTCAATGGCGTGACGTACGCCTTCGACGGAGTCATAGGTGTCAACGAGAAAGATGCAGTTGTTAGGCATTGCTTCTGCATATGCTTGAAACGCCTCCCGCTCGTTTTCGAAAAACATTATCCAGCTGTGCGCTTGCGTTCCGCTCACCGGAATGCCGAATTGCTGTCCTGCCTGCAAATTCGATGTCCCAGCGCAGCCGCCGATGTAAGCAGCACGGGCTGCAGTCAATCCCCCGTCGACTCCTTGCGACCGGCGCAGGCCAAACTCGATCACCAGATCATCTTTTGCAGCCAGGCAGACGCGCGCTGCTTTGGTGGCGATGAGGCTCGGGAAATTGAAAATGTTGAGCAGCGCCGTCTCAAGGAGCTGGCATTGAATGATCGGACCAACCACCCGGATCAACGGTTCGTCGGGGAAGACTAATGTTCCTTCAGGAATTGCGTCTACGTGGCAGGTCAGTCGCAGCCCACGCAGATAATCGAGAAACTGACAATCGAATAGCGGTTTGCCGTCATTGCCGCGCTGGGACCCGAGGTAATCGACTTCCGTGTCAGTGAACTTATACGTGCGCAGGAAATCGATCGCTTTCGCCAATCCGCAAGCCACGGTGAATCGGCCTCGAAAAGGGTTTTCTCGAAAAGTGACATGAAATACTGCCTCATGGTCAACTACACCGGCCTTGAAATAGCCGTACGCCATCGTGACCTCATAAAGGTCGGTGGTTAACGCGGAGAAATTGTGCGTCGGCAGCTGCATCAACCCACCGAATTTAGGCGAGGTATGGGAGTTCGCGAGTTCTAGGCGACCGTTGGCGTATCGCGCAGCGTTTCCCAAATGAATGGCTGCAGGACCGAAAGCAACTTCTACCGAACGAAGCTTCCCGTTCCTGCAAGTTAATCAGCGCGGACCCAAGCCGCGGAAACGGGGATTGACCGAGATCCGCGGACCGTATTACTCGGTCGTTGGCCGGCGGTATCTCGAAGACTTGTTCGAACTAATGGGCGTCTATGTCGATTCGCTGAAATTTGCCGGCGGCTCTTTTTCGCTGATGCCGGAAGCCGCTATACGAAATCTCATTCGACTCTGTCATGACAACGACGTGCTCGTGTCCACCGGCGGGTTCCTCGAGCACGTGCTTGCACAGGGTAGCGACGCTGTGAAGAAGTACGTTGCCGAATGTAAAAAGCTCGGATTTGATATCGTCGAAATCTCGGCGGGATTCATCTCCATCTCGACCGATGATTGGCTCCGGCTTATCGAATTGGTTCGGAAATCCGGACTGAAAGCGAAACCGGAAGTTGGAATTCAATTTGGCGCCGGAGGCGCAACAGCAGCGGCGGAGTTGCAAGCAGAAGGCACACGCGATCCGGACTGGGCGATCGCGCAGGCAAAGCGATTTCTCGAAGCGGGCGCGGACATCATCATGGTCGAAAGTGAAGGAATCACCGAGAATGTCGATGCCTGGCGGACGGATGTTCCGGCAAAATTCATCAACGAGATCGGAATGGACAAACTGATGTTCGAGGCGGCCGATCCCGACGTATTCGCATGGTACGTCAAAAACTATGGCGCAGACGTAAACCTTTTTGTCGACCACAGCCAGATCGTGCAACTGGAGTGTTTGCGTGCAGGCATTTGGGGAACCAAAAGCTTGTGGGGTCGGGTAATGACGTTCAAGGAATAACGAAGCACCAATGACGGACGAAGCGCGAATGCTTAAATGACGAACGATTATAGGTAACCGCTTCGTCATTCGGATTTCGTTATTCGTTGGTCATCAGGCATTCGTCATTCGTCATTTCTCGCTAAGTGCGCGCCGAACCAATCTCTTGCCAGCTTGGCCACTTTTTCCAGTGCACCCGGTTCCTCAAACAAGTGGGTTGCGCCGGGAATAATCTCCAGCTTCACGTCGCAGCGCATTTGATTGCGTGCCATTTCGTTGAGCTCGATGACAATGTCATCGTTGCCTCCGACGATGAGCAATGTCGGCGCTCGAACTTTCGGTAAGGCATCGCCGGCAAGATCCGGACGTCCACCACGGGAAACGACTGCTCCGACATCGTGTGAAAGTTCTGCTGCTGCGACCAGCGCCGCGGCTCCGCCGGTACTCGAACCGAAATATCCAATCCGCAGATCGCGCGTTTGCTCTTGTGCCGCGACCCACTTCGTTGCGTGTATAAGACGCTCGGCCAGCAAACTGATGTTGAATCGATATTCTCGAGTGTGGATGTCGAGCGCTTCCTCTTCAGGCATGAGCAGGTCGAAAAGTAGCGTTCCGAGACCGGCGACATTGAGTGTGTGCGCGACAAATTGATTACGCGGACTATGCCGGCTGCTCCCGCTGCCGTGCGCAAAAAGGACGAGCGCCGCAGCGTTCGGTGGAACGATCAGGCTACCGGCGAGGATTGCACGACCGGCCGGAATTCGAATTTCGTTCATCTCTTGTTCCGCGCTTCCATTTATCGCTGTTCCTTTTTCAAGCAGGAGCATGAACACCGCCAATCACAACGTGAATGGGTACGTCTCGGGCAATTCTCCTTCTTCCCAAATGCTGGCCCGCTCCAGCGGGTCAACGGCGCGTGTCTCATCGATGTGAATGAATGCATCGAACTGTTCCGGAAGACGCGCGTGAAAATAATGGCTCAACCGCTCTGTTTGCGGCCGATAAATCACACCAATCGCACGTTCGATCCGGCGTTCTTGCAGTACGCGAATCCGACTGGCGCCTCGCAAATCAATCCAAAAACGAGATAACCCGGTCCGGTGAAACAAATCTTCGTAGCTCCCTGGCAGCGCTGGACGAATATTCTTTCGCTCGGCCGGGGCGTCCCAATCGGATGCTGCTGTCACGGTGCCGTGATGCGTGCTGAAGCCGATTAACACGACCTCATTCTTAAAGCGTTCGCGAACGAGTTGTCCTACATTCAGTTCGCCGTGAAGACTCATCTCCGTGGCGCGAGCATCACCAAGATGGGAATTGTGCGCCCAGACAACGACTTTTGGTTGCCGGCTTCCATTTAAATGCCCTAGAAGATTTTCAAGCGTGTCCACCATGTGTCGGTCACGCAGATTCCACGAAGATGCACGGCCGCGGAACATCGCCCGGTAATATTGCTCCGCATCCTTTATCAAACGCGCGTTTTGTTCCGCGAAAAAGAATTCCTCTGCAGCCACTTCCCCGTCGCGGCTTGAAAGCTCCGCTGCTTTTTGCTGAAGCTCTACCAATTGTTGGACTACAGCATTTTCACACGATTCGGTTGCTTCGACGGTAGCGGCATACCCGTACTGCTGGGGGTCATGTCCAAAATGGTCGAAACAGGAATAGCGCGACCGGGCCCTTCGCGCAGCTTCGGAATCAACTTTGTCCAAGTACTGAAGCACCGCGTCGATCGATGCGTGCAGGCTATACAGGTCCATTCCGTAGAATCCGACCGGTGCTTGTTTCCGATCGGGTCTGTTGTTAAAACCCCGCAACCATTCGACGAATTCAAGCACGACTTTGTTGCGCCACATCCAGGTTGGGAAGCGGCGAAAACCGGAAAGCGCTTCATTTGCATTCGCATCGAAGCTAGTGCCTCGCACGTAACGATGAACGCGAGCGGTGTCCGGCCAATCCGCCTCGATTGCAACGATGGAGAAGCCTTTCTCGAGGATGAGTCGTTTCGTGATCGCCGCACGCTCGAAATAAAATTCGTGAGTGCCGTGGCTCGCTTCGCCGATTAGAACAAGTCGCCTATTCCCAACCAATTTCAGCAGCGCATCATAATCCCGGACTTCTCCGGTCATAGGCTGAGCGATTTCACGCACAAGGTCAGCGTCTGTCATTCTCGGCTACCCGATTGTCTCTGGAAATCTCTTGCGCAGCTTGGGTCAGCAGCAGCCGCACGTCATCGTCGCTAGTCTGTGAAAAGTTCTCGTAATACTGGCCGACAGCTTGAAAGAATGGTGGCGTGCTCAAGCAGATGGCTTCATCCGCTTCATGTGCAAGTTCCTCGCACGTATCTGGCGGCCCGACAGGCACCGCAACGACGATTTTCCCAGCGTCGCACTCTCGCAGTGCCTTCACCGCAGCGCGCATGGTCGCGCCAGTGGCCAATCCGTCGTCGACCAAAATCACAATCTTATCGCGTAGCTCCGGCGCGGGGCGGCCTTGACGATAGATCTGTTCGCGCCGTTGAAGTTCGCCTGTTTCCTTGGCGGTGACCGCTTCGATTGCTTCCGTCGCATATGGTATCGCGCGGACGACATCTTCGTTCAACACACGCACGCCCCCGGAGGCGATCGCGCCGGCGGCCAGTTCTTCGAAACCCGGAACACCGAGTTTACGAACGATGAAGACGTCTAGCGGCGCGCGCAGGCGCTTTGCCACTTCATAAGCAACAGGCACGCCGCCGCGCGGCAGGCCGAGCACGATTACGTCATCAAGCTGCGCGTACTTTTCGAGCTTCTCCGCCAGTTGCCGGCCAGCTTCTGCTCGGTTTGAAAAAGCGCGCTCCATGCGGCTGATGGTTAATTCTTTCCGTTGCGATTTGGCAGCTGCCTGCTGCGATAAAGCCCCTTTTTAAGACTACGCTTTTCGACAAGGTCTCGCGCGTTGCGAAGGAGGTTTGAACTGCATTCGTCGCAATGACTCGACCATGTTGCAGTCAATTACGATTAAACGTGCATCATTTCGCCGATTAATACGACCTCAGCGATCTGGAGATCGCTTCAATGCAATTTCGACAACCCCGGGGGCCCAAGCTTTCGAATCAGTTGCTAGCTTTGGTCCTTAGGATTTCGGTTGGGCCACGGTGGGGGAGATGGCAGATCGAAGCGTTTTGTCTTTAGCGCGTCCTGCATTTCCTGAATGGCGCGATCAAGCTGTTGATCTTCGCCCTTAAATTCTTTCCCAGGATCATTATCGACGACGATATCAGGATCGACGCCGTGACCTTCGACAATCCATTGTTTGCCGTCTTTGGAATAAAGCGCGAACTCCGGTTTGAAGAATTGTCCGCCGTCGACGAGCGGCAGCGATTCGCGAATCCCGGTCACGCCACCCCACGTACGTTTGCCAATGACTTTGCCGAGTCCAAGGGTCTTGAATCGAAAAGGAAAGATATCTCCATCGGACCCGGAAAATTCGTTGATCAATGTCACCATTGGTCCGGTGAAGGTTTGTGTCGGGTCGGTTTGCGGCGTGCCGTTGCGTGCGATGCCGATCATTACCAACGCGCGCCGCAATCGCTCGATTACAAGAGGCGATACAAAGCCGCCGCCGTTGCCCCGAACGTCGACGATGAGCGCGTGTTTCCGAATTTGTGGAAAGTACAGCTTGGTGAACTCATTGAGACCCGGTTGACCCATGTCGGGAATGTGAATGTAACCAACCTCGCCACCTGTTTTCTTGGTTACATAATCGATGTTTTTTTGCACCCAATCGATGTAATAAAGTGGCGCTTCGTCACCAGTAGGCACAACGGTGACATCACGCGCGCCATCGTCGCTTGGTTTGGAATTCACGCGCAGGATTACCTGTTTGCCAGCGGTGCCAATGAGCGCGTCATAAATGTTTGGCAAACTTGAGACCGGCGTGTTGTTGATTGCCAGAATGTAGTCGCCGGGTTTCACATTAACACCGATGTCGGCAAGCGGTGAGCGCGTGTTCTTGTCCCAGTTTTCGCCGGGCAAAATGCGATCGATCTTATAGGCGCGCGTACCCGGATCGCGGGAAAGTTCCGCACCAAGCAGCCCCAGCTTGATACGTGGAGTGTCCGGGCGTTCGCCCCCGGCGACATAAGCATGTCCTATGTTTAGTTCGCCAATCAGTTCGCCTAACAAGTAGGTGAGGTCGTTGCGATGATTCACGAACGGCAACAGCGCGGCGTACTTATCGCGCATCGCCTTCCAGTCAATGCCGTTCATCGTTGGCGAGAAGAAGAAGTCGCGCATTTGCCGCCAGCACTCGAAATAGATCTGACGCCACTCCGCGCGGCGATCCAGTTGCATGTCGAGTCCCTGAATCTTGTGCTCGTGATCCTTGGTCTCGAGCTTGTCTTTCGGAATATCGATGATGGCATAGTCCTGTTTGATCTTCACCAGCATCCTTTTTCCATCGAACGTAATCTGGTAATTGTTGGCGTCGCCGAGGACTGTCTCTTTGCGGTCGTCGAGATTGTAAACGCAGAGATGCGATTTCCTGTCCCGGTCAGGCACCGGTTGTTGTTCGTCCTCGCCCACCTCGTCGCCGGCGGTACGGCGAAGATAAAAGATGCGGCCATCATCCAGCATTCGAATGTTGCGATAGTTTCCCGGCGTAATTTCCAAACCAGCAATCCGGTTCTGGATTCCATCGGTATCGACTTTCACTACGACCGGTTTTTTTGGTTTATCTTCCGGTTTTTTCTCGCCCGGACTAGCCTCCGGTTTTTTTTCTTCGGCTTGCTTTGCTTTTTGTTTTTCTCGTTTTTCCGCGGCTTTGCCGACTTCATCGCTCTTTGGCGCGAGCGGGTTCGCGGTGTCTTTCGCCAACGTAACAAGATAAACGCGCTGCATGTCCCGATAGACGTTCGAGAATTCCTGATCGCCGAAGGTTGGTTTGAAATCGCGCGCGGAAGCCAGTAACAGATATTTGCCGTCATCGCTGAAAACCGGTTCATCCGAGCCATACCAGCTGTCGGTAACGGCGGTCTGCTGTTTGTTCGCTAGCGAGTAAAGGTAAACCCGCGGCATATCGTTTTCTTCCGGGCGCGACCAGGTAATCCACTGACTGTCTGGCGACCAGTTATAACCAAGGATCTCGCCGACTTTGTCCTGGTCGACCTGAGTCATCGCTTTTGAGGCCACGTCGACATAGCGCAACCGTTGCAAGCGATCACTCCAAAGCAGCTTTTTGCTGTCGGGCGACCATTTGGGTGCGTAGTAATAAGTGTCGCCGCCATTCGTGATTTGTTGCGGCTCGCCTTTGCCGTCTTGTGAGCGCACGTACAGTTCGTTTTCACCGGTGGCGTCCGAATTGTACGCAATCCATTTGCCGTCGGGCGACCAAACGGCGTCGCGTTCATGCGCGCCGGACGTCTTGCTCAGATTCCGAGGTGTTCCATTCTTGGCCGGGACGGAAAAAAGATCACCGCGCGCAATCACAACGGTGCGTTCGCCGTCGGGCGCGAGGTTTACAGATTCAATATGTTTAGCCGCATCGACCAATCCGCCGTGGCCGCTGTTAAAGTCTTCTTTGATGTCGATGGGTACGGGCGTGGCCTGGCCCGTGGCCAGATCATAACGCCAAATGTATCCAGCCTGCTCAAACACGATGGATTGCTTGCCGATCGAAGGGAACTTGATGTCGAAATCCGTGAAGTGCGTCAGTTGCTTTGTTTCCTTCGTAGCAAGATCCACAACGAAAAGATTCATCCGGTTGTCCCGATCAGAGATGAAGTAGACCTTGTTGTCCGGTCCCCACATCGGGCAGATGTTCTGCGCTGGATTATTCGTTAGGTTCTCCGTCGTGCCGGCCTTGAAATCGTAAAGCCAAACGTTATCCGCCATGCCGCCCCGATAATGCTTCCATGTGCGGAACTCGCGGAAGATTCGGTTGAATGCCATTTTCGAATCGTCCGGCGAAAACGAAACGAAGCCCCCGCGCGGTACCGGCAATTGTTGTGGCAATTCTGCGTCCAAACCTACGGTGAAAAGCGAGCCGACGAAATCATCGAACGATCTCATGCGTGAGCGAAAGACGATGAGCGGGCTGGTATTCTCCCACGCCATCACGATATTGTTAGGACCCATGCGATCAGAAACATCGTCACGGCCCAATGTGGCCGAAGTGGTCAAACGTTTCGGAACGCCGCCCTCGGCAGGCATAACGTAAACTTCTCTGTTGCCGTCGTATTCGGAACTGAAGGCGATTTGACTACCGTCGGGCGAAAAGCGTGAAAACGAATTGTAACCCGGTCCACTTGTCAGGCGGCGCGCAGTACCGCCGTCCTTGCCGACTGTATAAAGCTGGCCTGCGTAGCAGAAGACAATGTCGCGATCATTCGTGGTCGGAAAACGCAGTATTCGCGTTGTGTCAGGCAGCTTTTGGCCCGATGCAGTCGTCAACGAGCAAATGACAATCGTGATCGAGAGAGAAAGGAAACGACAAAGCATATTCATAGAGTAAAAAGAACGGAGTGAGCAAAGTGCTGTCGAACCCATCGGATGCAACAGCGATTTCTTTTGAGGTAAGACGGCTCCACCGGAGTGATCGGATTCAAATATTCCACAGTGAAGACGTTGCTGAGCGCCAATTTTGTCTAAGAGCCGCCTCTTTTACCGTTAGGTCGTGCGGCATAAAGCCCAGGCACTAGACTAAGCGATCGTTCATGGGATGGCTTACTGATGCGAATGCATGGATCGGACTGTTAACATTAACAGTTCTCGAACTTGTCCTTGGCATCGACAACATCGTTTTCATCTCCATCCTGTCGGCGAAACTGCCTGCACATCAGCAAAAGAAAGCCCGCACTATTGGCCTCAGTCTGGCCATGATCATGCGGATTCTGCTTTTGCTGTCGATTACCTGGGTGACGCGGCTCACGCGTCCGCTCTTTCTCATTGGAGGCTTCGAAGTCACCGGCCGCGCCATAATTCTGGTCGTCGGCGGATTATTTCTCTTAGTAAAAAGCACGCACGAAATTCACGATAACATTGAAGGAGAGCACGAACATCGAAACGTGCGCGCCGTGGCGTCACTGTTCGCCGTGCTGGTGCAAATTACTCTCCTCGACATCGTGTTTTCGCTTGATTCTGTGATCACCGCCGTCGGGATGGTCGATCAAGTGGCCATCATGATCATCGCTGTGATCCTTGCGATCATCGTCATGATGATCTTCGCCGGCCCTGTTAACGATTTCGTTGAACGTCATCCAACGATTAAAATGCTCGCGCTTAGTTTTCTTCTCCTGATCGGAGTGAACCTCATCGCCGAAGGTGTCGGCTTTCACATTCCCAGAGGCTACACGTATTTCGCGATGGCATTCTCGCTGTTCGTCGAAATGCTCAATCTGAAAATGCGATCCCGAAAACCTGTGCAGCGCTCGCCACAGAGCCGACGACTGCGAAAGGCGATCCATCGGATCAAAGCGGCGGACTGAGTTGCCTCTTACTAGTTTGCGGCTTGCTTAGTGTCACCGGTTTCAACGCGTACCATCATGAAATGTGGATGTGCGTTTTCCCATGCAAGTGCCCGTTGCCTCGTATCGAAGAATCGGTCGATGACGATGGCGTTCCTTTGAGCCGTGGTACGGCCTAACGACCGTGCGGCTGTCCGCTTGACCACGTCCGGCCCTGTATCTACAGCCATGCATTCGCCGTCTCCAAACAGAACTTTGCTGCCGTAAGGAATCTTCCTGGGATCTACCGCGCAGTGGTTCTCACTTAGCCGTGCACCATTCCAAGCCGCACTTTTCCCTGAACCTTCGCCAGGCCAATAAACTGTGACGCGCGCGAGGGCGGTATGGTCGCTGGCGAACGGCTGAAAAGGAAAATTCACGATGAGTCCTAATACAATGAGTAATCGCTTCATTTCCATCCGATGATTCCCGTACGCTCATCCGGGAGCAACGGATCAGCGAAATTGCGAGCAAAGCGTCCATAGTAAACTTCGGAACTGCGCAGCCATTTGGTCTTGCGAACCGCGATTGGGCAGCGATTCGTGGCGTGATCAAGGCTTCCAGTCAACAACGTGCTCTTCGAGATAGGCGTCGACGGCGCTGCCAATGGTCGGATAGAAGTTTCCGGCGCCAAAGCGATCGAATAGTCCGAACCGTTTCAACTTGTCCTTAACCGGATCCTTCATTTCGGCGAAGCGCAACTCAATTCCCGATTTCGTTAGGCCTTGCTCAAGCTCGGCAAGCATATCAGCGGAAGTGACGTCGATGCTGGTGACGGGCTCGGCCGTCACGATAATTCGCCGAACCGGAGTCGGCGACTCGGCAACGGCGTCGCTGATTCGCCGATGGAAGAGCTCGGCGTTTGCAAAGAAGAGGGGCGCGTCCCAACGAAACAGCACCAGACCGGGAATGCGACGGGCAGCAGGATAACGCGTGATGTCGTGATAGCCGCGAATACCCTCAACGCGCCCGAGCACCGCGAAATGTGGGCGCCAGCCGTCCCACAG
Organism: Candidatus Udaeobacter sp.; assembly: GCA_036522635.1. GTDB lineage: Bacteria > Verrucomicrobiota > Verrucomicrobiia > Chthoniobacterales > UBA10450 > Udaeobacter. The sequence goes on from DATDFM010000035.1 coordinate 34,642, forward strand.
GAACTCGGCAACCGCGATAAGTATTGCAATCCCGATGCCGGGAATCACGCCAAACACGGCAACGCCTACAAAACAGACAATCGACAGCCAGAATTCCCACTGCTGAATGCGGAAGATACGAGTTAGGTCTGCGAATTCAAACAAGCCAATGGCAGCGGCAATCACGACCGCAGCAAGCGCGCTGCTGGGCAAATCCTTCAGCAGGTTGGGAGCGAACATCAACAGGAGCGCAACTGCAACGGCGCCTACGACTCCAGTGAGCTGTGTCTTCGACCCGGCGGCTTCCGCAACCGGTGTGCGTGACGAGCTGCTGCTGATCGGGAATCCTTGAAAAAGGCCGGCAGCGAGATTCGCGGCGCCCAAGCCGATCATCTCCTGGTTCGGATCGACTGGCGTGCGCATCCTGGCGGCATAGGTCCGCGACAAGACACTTGTATCCGCAAAAGCTACCATGGCGACGGCACATCCACCGATTATGACGTCGTCGAGGTGGGCAAAATCGATTATTGGCAAGGCCAACGATGGAAGTCCTTGGGGGAGTGGACCGAGAACTTTTACACCAGCGGTTACGTCGAGGTTCATTACACCAACGACGATCGTCGCGGCGATGACTGCAAGCAGGAGGCCCGGAATGCGCTTGTACGGTTTGAGTAAAAGAATCGCCGCGAGTGTGCCAATGCCGACCGCGAATGATATCCCGTTCGCCTTTCCGCCGACAATGGCTTCGGTGATGCGCGCGAGATCGCGCAATGGACCATCGTCTTTAATCGAAAATCCAAACAATTTCGGTAGCTGACTGATCAGCACCGTGAGAGCGATGCCATTCATATAGCCATAGCGGATGGGTTTCGATAGAAGCTCTGTGACAAATCCCAGCCGCAACACACCTATCAAAACACACACCAGACCCGAGACCACGGCCATCATGCTCGCGAGGGCTACTGCACGCATGGCATCTCCACTCGAGAGAGGGAGCACAACCGCGAGAATCACTGGGGCGAGGGCCGAATCCGGCCCAAGCACCAGAATTCGGCTGGGACCAAAAAGCGCGTAAGCGAGCAAAGGGACTATGGTGGCATATAGTCCGTAGATTCCCGGAACACCCGAAGCCAACGCATAAGCAATACCGACTGGCACTAGCATGGTAGCCAGCACCAGCCCAGCGATCACATCGCGCGGTAACCAAGCCGCTTGGTATTCGCTCAGGATCTGGAGTCCCGGTAGCCAACGTTTCCAGCGCTTCGTGATGAGTGGTTTCCCATTCGCAATCATTCGAAGTGATTATGTAGTGTTCCAATTCTTTTAGCGATCAAAGAGCATTGGTGCACGATAAACTGGCGGAAAGAGATGGGATTGGAACTCATGGTTAGATGGATCGGGTCCAGCGCATGAAAACCAACTGCTCTGCGTCTTTACTTGTGATGGCGCATGAGTGAATAGTTCGCTCTCGTCTACGTCACTAAGTTTCTAAGGGAAGTGAAAACGGTCTGGCGCGTCTTTGTTTATCTAAAACGCTATCCGATGCTGGCGATCGCGACGCTTGCTTGCGCCATCGTGGGCACCCTCATGATGGTCGTTCCACCTGCGGCGACGAAATATATTCTCAACGAAGTCATCGACGGTCACCACCCCGAGCGTTTGCTTCCGCTGCTTATTCTCGTGGGTTTCGCGATGCTAGTTCAGCGGGGCTTGGATTATCTTCGTCTCCTGCTCAACAATACCTTCGAGCAAAAAGTCATTTTTGATCTGCGCCGCGATCTCTATTCGCACATTCAAACGCTTCCCCTTCGGTGGTTCGATAATCGTCCCACCGGCGATCTAATGACGCGGATTTTGGAGGACGTGAGCTCGGTCGAGCGCGTCCTCATCGACGGCATCGAGAAAGGCACAGTAGCGATACTGCAGGTCGTAGTCGTGGTGGCGGGAATGTTTTACCTCAGCACAAAACTGGCATTGGTCGCGCTCGCGCCGGTACCCTTCCTGGCTGCCGGCGCGCTTTGGTACACGCTCACGGCGCATCGGCGATATCGGGTGCACCGTCACGCCGCTTCAGCCATGAATTCGCTCCTGCACGACAACCTCGCCGGCATTCGTCAGATCAAGAGTTTTGTGCGCGAGCATGAAGAAGATCGCCGCTTTAACAAAGAAAGTGACGAGTTGCGGCGAGCCACCTTCGTCGTCACTCGCGTGTGGGCGCTTTACCATTCTTCAATGTATTTGTTCGGATCGCTCGGAGTGCTCCTCGTAGTGGCAGTGGGGGCGCACGGTATTTTATCAGGCGCTTTGCAATTGGGGGATTTTGGCGCGTTTCTCGTGCTCGCGAGTTTTCTTTATGAGCCAGTGGGGAAACTGCATGAACTCAACCAACTGCTGCAGGCAGGACGCGCCGCGGGCGAACGCGTCTTCGAAATCCTCGATTCAGAAGGCGAGCCGAAGGGTGGAGAAATGATTGCTGATACAGTGCGCGGCGAGATCGAGTTCCGGGACGTCAGTTTCAGCTACTCCGGCGAGCTGCCGACGCTGAGTGAGATTTCATTTCACGCACGGCCGGGTGAAACCGTCGCGCTCGTTGGCACGACGGGTTCCGGAAAGTCCACGGTCATCAATCTACTCACGCGCTTCTATGAATTCGATAGCGGCGAAATTTTAGTCGACGCGAGTCCGATTCGTAAGCTCAACGTTAGAGCATTGCGGCAACAGATCGGAATGGTTACGCAGGAATGCTTTTTGTTTAACGGTACCATCCGCGAGAACCTGCAGATTGGGAAACCTGATGCGACGGATGAAGAACTGCTGGAGGCAGCAGCGGTGGCAAACGCACGGCCCTTCATTGACCGGTTGCCGCACGGATTGAGCAGCGTTGTGGGCGAGCGCGGGGTAAAGTTGAGTGTAGGCGAAAAGCAGCGGCTTTCGATAGCGCGGGCTCTCTTGAAAGATCCTCCAATTCTGATCTTGGATGAAGCGACGGCGAGCGTGGACACGACGACGGAGCGACTTATTCAGGAAGCCCTCGAGACTCTAATGTTCGACCGTACTTCGATCATAATCGCGCATCGGCTTTCCACGGTCATGCACGCAGACCAGATTCTTGTGCTTGATCACGGCCGTATCGTCGAACGCGGAACCCACGAACAATTGCTTGCGCTTGGTGGAAAATACGCGCGTTTGTACGAACAAAGTTTGCTCGAAACGCCGGACGGCGACGCGACGACGAAGCGCCTCCGCTTCCCTCAAAGCGTCACGTTCCTCGCGGAGGCTGCACTCAAGATCGCGAATGCGTCGACATCCATCTGGCGGCGGGCGAAGCGACGGTCCCTGGTCGCGCGCCCGAGAGGGTGAAAATGAGACTGAAATGGCGGAAGGGGTGGGATTCGAACCCACGGTGGGTTGCCCCACGCTCGATTTCGAGTCGAGTGCCTTAAACCGGACTCAGCCACCCTTCCCTGAGGCAGAAAAAACGCCGAACCCGCCTACGCCAAAAGCTTCAGCGTGGCAAGCGCCCAACGTCGAACCTTCAACGTTGCATGCAAGTATAGCGCGGACAATTTTGTCGTGGTGCGCGTTTGGAGTTCCGCCTTTAGACGGAGACTAGGCTGCCTCTCAAGAGCCGCGTAAACGCGGAACCCACAACGACAAGACACCGAATTCAGGGCTTCACGAGGCTAAAAAATGTAACAATTAAAGACTTGCCACGTCCGGCAAGCTTACTGCATCTTGTATGTCCACACGGACAGCCACGCTATTACTTGTTGTTGACCGTTGTTCACAGGTTCTTGGCGCCGCTGTTCACCAATATTCCCAACTTATTCGAAACCTCAACCCCTCCCATATCGCCATGATTCAACTCAAACCCGGAATTCCGCCCGCTTCGCTAAATAAACCGACACACTCCGCGGCACGTCGAAAAAGCAGGACCGAGAAGAAGAAAAACGGTGGCCTTCGCTTCAAGCGTGTATTCAGCGATGCTGCCGTCGCGCCATTTGATCAGATCGAATGGGAATGCCGCACTGCCGAAATCACTGACGACAGCGGGAAGGTCATTTTCAAGCAGGAGGACATTGAGGTTCCGAAGAATTGGAGCGCGCTCGCCACGAAAATCGCTGTGTCGAAATATTTCTACGGCGACATTGCGAACGGCACAGATCCTTACAAAGGCGGAAGAGAAACTTCGGTGCGGCAATTGATTCATCGCGTTACGCGCACGATCACCGACTGTGGAATTGCTGATAGGTATTTCGCAGATGCGGAAGCTGCCGAAACTTTTTACGATGAGCTGACCTGGCTTTGCTTGAATCAGCACGCCGCGTTCAATTCGCCGGTCTGGTTCAACGTTGGGTTGTATCATCAATACGGAGTCGGCAAAGGGGCGGGTGCGGGAAATTATTTTTACAACCGCGAGACAGGCAAGGCAGAACGCGCGGCTTCGCAATATGAATACCCGCAAGGCAGCGCCTGTTTCATCCAGAGCGTGGGCGACACGATGGAGGACATCATGCGCCTGGCGACCAGTGAAGCGATGTTGTTCAAGTACGGCAGTGGCACCGGTACGGATCTTTCGTCGCTGCGGTCGACACGGGAAAAACTGAGCGGGGGAGGCAAACCGAGCGGGCCGCTCTCGTTTCTAAAAGTTTACGACCAGATTGCGAACGTAGTGAAAAGCGGTGGAAAAACACGCCGGGCTGCCAAGATGAACACGCTCAAGGATTGGCACCCGGACATCGAAGAATTCATTGACGCCAAACAGAAAGAAGAAAAGAAGGCGTGG
>DATDFM010000036.1:0-16099 GCA_036522635.1 Candidatus Udaeobacter sp.
ACCGGGAGGCCGAGCTTCGGCAGTTGCTTGGATCGATGAATCGCGGGCCGGGCCAGGTGGATCCGAGGAACGCTCTGCTGCCATTCGCCGAATTCGAGACACTTCATTTCGCGCGATTCGTCATCCTCGATGACAAAACGACTGAAGATATCCGCGTCTATGGTTTGACCCCGCGCACTTACCCTCTGTATCTCGCATTTCTCGGAGATGTCGACGCAGACGTGAATGCGTTTCTGGGCAAATTGGTCAAGCGCGCCGGCAAAGGCTTGGGAAAAGTCTTCTCATGCTGCGAAGGATTCGGGCCTGAGACGAACCTTCTCGATTGGATGAAACAACACGAGGCCCCTCCTATTGCGGTCTACGTGAACTGGCGCGGGAGAACAGTGCGCCAGATTCGCGAGGAGGCTGCGCTTTACGATGCCATTCAGAGTTACATCGAAAAAAACGCGGAAAGTTTTCGCGGGTTGGAACCGCGCGACGTTCGCGAAAAACTGCAGACCTTCGTCAATGCGGAGCAATCAGCAGGACGGCTAACCCTATCAAAGGAAGATCCGACACCGATCGGATGGCAGATCAAAAATCTTGCGCACATGATCGGGTTTCCGTTGGTCGGTTTGCTGCTATCGCCAGTACTTCTTGTGGTTGCGCCGTTTTACATCATCGCGCTTCGCCGATTGGAGAAAAGTGATCCCATAGTTTGTCCCATGGCGGATCAAAAACATTCTGAGACCCTGTCGAGCTTCGAGGACCACGATGTCACCAATCAATTCAGCGCCATGGGGAGTTTGAAACCCGGTCTGATACGGCTGTTGACGACCACGATCGTACTTAAAACCGTCAATTATGGCGCGCGGCACATCACGCGACCTGGCCGCCTCGGTCGGATACGTTCGATCCACTTCGCGCGGTGGGTGTTTGTGGCTGGTAGGGAGCGAATGATCTTTTGCAGTAACTACGACGGCAGTGTCGAGAGCTACATGGATGACTTCATTAACAAAACAGGTTTTGGGCTAAACGCGTCGTTTAGCAATGGCATCGGTTATCCAAGAACCAATTGGCTCGTCCGGGATGGTTGCGTCGACGAGCGAAACTATAAGGAATACCTCCGGCGTCATTCCTTGCCGAGCCAGGTTTGGTACAAGGCTTATCCTGGCCTCACCGCGGTCGACCTGGAGAGAAACACCCGGATTCGTCAGGGATTGGAGATGTCGTCGATGAATGACGACCAAGCTCGTGAATGGGTGGCACTGCTATGAGCCAAGTCGATTATGCCGATGTACAAGGTCTGGTCCGGTTTGGATACGGTCAGATGACGAGTGCGTCGTATGCGCTTGTGCGTGTGAAGAACGCTGAAGCAGCCAAAGCATGGCTGCGCTCCGCTCCGGTAACCACAGCTGTTGCGCAAAAGCCGCCGCCCAAAACTGCCATGAATATCGCCTTCACTGCACAAGGCCTTAAAGCGCTGGGTGTTTCAGATTCAATCATGGCGAGCTTTTCGCACGAGTTTCGGGGAGGCATGGGACAAGAAAGCCGTGCCCGAGAATTAGGCGATGTCGGAAAAAACGCGCCATCAGATTGGACGTGGGGCGGCTACGGACGCGAGCCACATGCGTTAGTGATGTTTTTTGCCGAGCCCGACCAGTTCGATTCGTTCGTCCAACAAGCCAAGGATCAGAACTGGGGTGAGGCATTCGAGGAGATCATTTCGCTTGGCACCAGCAATCTCGACGGCGACGAACCGTTCGGATTTGCCGATGGCATTAGCCAACCGCAGATCGATTGGGAGCAGCAACTTGAAAGGCCATGCACTCAGTTGGGATACACCAATGTTTCGGCGCTGGGTGAGTTTCTGCTCGGTTATCGCAACGAGTACGGAAAAATAACTGATCGGCCATTGCTCGAGCCCGATGCCGCCACCGCAGAGTTGCTGAATGCGGAGGATGCGCCAGCAAAGAAGGATTTGGCGCGAAACGGAAGCTATCTGGTCATGCGGCAATTGGAACAGGACGTCCGAGGCTTCTGGAATTTTCTTCATGAGCAATCAGGTGGGAATGTCACGGACGCTGCTCAACTCGGTGCGAAAATGGTCGGGCGCACGCGAACAGGCGATCCTTTGGTGCCGATCCAGAGCGAACCGATTCCCGGAATGGATCCGGCCACCATTGCGCAGAACCAATTTACTTATGAAAACGATTCGGTTGGCGCCCGGTGTCCTTTCGGCGCACATGTTCGACGGACGAATCCACGCAACAGCGATTTTCCAGAACGGCGCCCTGGCATGCTTCGAAAACTGATCATCATGCTGGGTTTCGGGCCGAAAGGATTTTACGATGACATAACTTCATCGGTTCGATTTCACCGTATTCTGCGGCGGGGTCGTGAGTACGGCTCGGAGCTATCGCCCGAAGATGCGCTGCAGCCACGGCCGCCTAACGAGTCGCCTCGCGGATTACATTTCATTTGCCTGAATGCCAATATTTCGCGGCAGTTCGAGTTCCTGCAAAATGCATGGATAGCGAACACCAAGTTTGCCGGTGTAACCAGAGAAAGCGACCCGCTTCTGGGCAATCGTGAATCAATCCCGGGATGTCCGGTTACCGGCAACTTTACTGTTCCCGGCGATGGTAAGCTGCGGCGGCGCGTGTCCGGGCTGCCACAATTTGTGACAGTGCGCGGCGGCGCGTACTTCTTTTTGCCGAGCTTACGCGCTTTACGCTATTTCGCGCGCCCGTCATGATTTGTTGAAGGGCTGAAGCGGAAGCGCCGCCAGCGGGTCCGCGATTTATCGCGCACGCGGACGCTTCGGCAGTCGGCACTCTGCGATTCGCAAGTCCTCCTTGGTCCCGTTAAAGCAAAGCCTCGGGGTCCTCGCCTCTCCATCTTTCGACAACGTATTCGCTTTAACGCCTCAACTGTTTAACGGTTCAATGCTACCCACAAAACCGCTTGTCTGCGGGCCAGTTCTCCGGCAGTTTCGTTCCGGTATGGCATCCGATCGGAGGCTGGGTTGTCTAAGCATCTTTTTGTTCGTCGCGCTTTGCGCGAGCTTATTCGTGAACTTTGTTTTAATGATCGCCGCATTTCAGCGCGTCGGCGGCATCAGAGAAGCAGAACCAATCCCGCGTTTTCGCGAAATCCTGCTTCAAAGAGGTGCGAATGCGACTACCGACAGAATCGCGGTGATCACCATGCGTGGTCTGATCAGCACGTCAATCCCCGGGAGCGTCACCGACTCGATGGTGGACGACTTGCGTGCCGCGCTGCAACAGGCACGCGAGGACCATCGAGTGAAGGCAATTGTACTGGAGATCGACTCACCCGGCGGAGAAGTTACCGCATCCGATGAGATCTACAGTGCGGTTGTTAAAACTCGCGCGAGAAAACCGGTCGTCGTCTACATGGATTCTTTGGCAGCCTCCGGCGGGTATTATGTCTCTTGTGGAGGTAAATTTTTGATGGCTAATGAAACGACGATCACCGGCAGCATCGGCGTTATCATCCAAACGCTCAACTACGAGCAGCTATTTAACAAAATCGGCCTGGCATCCGTCGTTTTTAAGAGCGGCAAATTCAAAGACATGTTGAACGGCGCGCGACCGATTACGCCTGAGGAACGCGAGCTCGTGCAGAATTTTATCATGAATACGTACGACAAATTCCTCGGTATTGTCGCAAAGGAGCGAAACCTGCCGGCTGATCTTCTGCGCAATACCATTGCCGACGGCCGAATTCTCTCCGGCAAAGAAGCTTTGCAGAACAAACTGATCGACGGTCTCGGTCAATTAGACGACGCCTTCAGCAAAGCAAAACAGCTCGCCAACGCGCCGGACGCAAAAGTCGTGAAGTACGGGCCGCCGTTCAGTCTGTCGAGGTTCCTTCGCGTGTTCGGAGAATCGGATTCCAAAATCGAACTGCAACTTCCGAAACAGCTCGTGCCCCAACTGGAATCGGGGCGCGCTTATTTCCTGCCGAGTTACTACGCTCCCTAGGCGCTGAGGGTCGCGCACAATCAGCACACCCTCCATGGTATTCGGGAACATTTTTGCAACATTCGGAGCGGCCCCGAGCGTCGCGTTGGCTCTACTTTCCTTCATTTACGGAATTGCCAGTATTTGTGTGTACGTGTCGCTGGTTTATCAGATCAGCACACGTATTCGGAGTGCTTCTGAGATCGAAATGCCGGTGCGCACCTTTGGAGTGCCGGAAGCCGTTCTTGCCGGTGTGCTGATTTTTTTCTTTCTAATGACGATCAGCTCAGCGGTTCCAGACCCGGCGCTTCAATTTCATCCACGGAATCTTCTGGCTAACTTTCTCCTCAGCGCTTTCGTGGTGCTGGTCATAGTCACTCTTCTGCAATTTCGCGGTTTTGATGTCAACGCATTGGGCGGATTCTTCAGAATCAGTTTTTTTCGAACTTTAGGCACGGGAGCCATTCTGCTGTTTTTTGCTTATCCATTGATCGGTTTTTCCGAGGCGATTAATCAACGGGCCTTTGGTGGCGGCTCGAGCAAGCAGAGCATCGTCGAGTTTTTCAGCGGATCGCGCACCATCCAGCAGCGGATTTTGATAATAGTCTTCGCGGTCGCGATCGCTCCGATCGTCGAGGAGTTTGTTTTTCGATTTTTTATCTACGGCGTGCTCAAGCGCTATGTTGGCTGCCTTCTGGGCGTATTATTTAGCTCTCTACTCTTCGCCGCTGCCCATGCACACCTTCCCTCGTTTGTGCCGTTGTTCGTTTTAGGCAGTTGTTTCGCGATTGCCTATGAATGGAGCGGCTCGATTCTTGTCACAATGACCATGCATTCCCTCTTCAACTCGTTAACTCTGATTGCCCTCGCGTTTCCTGAAATTATTTCTCAATGAAGTCACGTGGTTAGCTCCGATGCGGGCAGGATCTGTCGTTCTCATGAACGGCTCGCTTAAGGGAGGTGCAATTCGCGGCAAGCATGCGGAAACCGCTAAAGCGGTTAGTCACAGTTGCGCGTCGTATATCACCCAGCTAAAGCAGGGTGTTGATGAGATTTCAAACCAGTGCGATGCACCGCAGACAATGAAAGTGGGTGAACTGGGTGAAGATCGGTTGCTCAATCAGCTTCGGCTGGGAAAAGCAGTCTTTGCGGGGACAGGCGACGATTGCGCGATTGTCGAAATATCAGGAAGTAAAACGTATCTCGTCTTAAAAACCGATTGCGTTGTCGAAGGCGTGCATTTTGTGCGCGGAACGAATGCGTCAGCCGTCGGATGGAAAGCAATGATGCGCCCGTTGAGCGATTTCGCTGCGGCTTCAGGCATCCCTCGGTTTGCGCTGATTACGCTTATCGTTCCCGAGCAAACTGAAGTGGCCTGGGTGCGAGGGCTTTATCGCGGTCTGCACCGGGCGGGAAACTGTTTCGACGTTGCTATTGTCGGCGGCGAAACGAGCAACACACCGGGACCAATCGCGATTTCGGTGAGTGTGATCGGATTTGTGGAGAAATCGCGCGCGGCGTCACGCCGGGGCGGAAAAACCGGCGACGATCTCTTCGTCACCGGTCGGCTCGGCGGCGCGCTGAAACAAAAGCATTTGAAGTTCGTCGCGCGGATTGCGGAGTCGCGCTGGCTTACGAAAAATTTCTCGATCCATGCGATGATGGATTTAAGCGACGGACTGGGAGCCGATCTTCCACGACTTGCGCGCTCTAGCAAAGTGGGATTCAAGATCGAGCTGGAAAATTTGCCGGTACGCCGCGGGGCAACGATCGACGACGCGATTTCAGAAGGCGAGGACTACGAATTGCTTTTTGCGATTTCGCCGGGTGAGAGAAACCGTTTGGAGCGGAAGTGGCAGCAAAAATTTCCGAAGTTGCCGCTGACCCGGATCGGTTCTCTCAATGGCAAATCGACAACCGCGAATCGTAAATTGGCCCGTGGCTACATTCATTTCCAACAGTCCGACTGAAACGGAAGGAATCGCGCGACGACTGGCGAAGGACCTTGTTGCCGGTTCCATGCTGGCTCTCAAAGGAGAACTCGGAAGCGGAAAGACATTGTTTACGCAAGGTCTTGTGGCCGGTCTAAAAAGCGATGCAGCGGTAACCAGCCCGACCTTTACGATCGTACACGAATATCAAGGGGGGCGGTTGCCCGTTTACCATTTCGATTTTTTTCGCCTGGAAAATCGAGAATCAGCCGTGCGGCTTGGCTTGGAAGATTATTTCTTTGGCGATGGCGTTTCAGTGGTCGAATGGGCTGATCGGTTCCCGGAATTGATTCCAGAACAGGCGCGCTGGATTTCTTTTGAAATAAAATCGGAGCGTCAGCGGATCATAACGCTGTCTCATCAGGGTCATGAAAACTCTGGCGCTTGAACTTTCCACCACGCGCGGCAGCCTCGCCTGGCTGGATGGCGAAATGGAGTTCGCGCGTGAATGGCCTAACGACCGCAAAAATTCTGCCGCCTTTTTCGAGAACCTCCAGGCGGTGCAAGACAAATTTGGCGCGGCGGAAGCGATCGTTGTCGGACTCGGCCCGGGTTCTTATGCCGGAACGCGCATAGCCATTTCGGCCGCGATCGGGATTCAGCTTTCGGGGAATAGCCGCTTAATTGGCTATCCGTCGATTGGCGCGATGGAATACGACGCGCAGGAATACTGTGTGATTGGCGACGCCCGCAGGAAATCTTTTTTCGTAGCGCGTGTCTTCAAAAATGAAGTGATCGAAGGCCCAACGCTCCTTTCTGAGTCCGAGTTGAAAGCGAAACTCGAATCGCTCGATTCGAAAATACCAGTTATTTCCTCGGAGTTGCTTCCGCAATTCCACCGGGCTGTGATCTGCTTTCCCTCAGCGCTGATTCTGGCCAGACTTGCCAAGGAGCCTCAGCGAAGCTTTTGTCTGCCACCGCTGGAACCATTTTATTTGCGCGAACCACACATCACCATGCCAAAATGAAAGAAACTTATCGTTGCTGGGCTGAAATTGATCGGGCCGCCTTGCGGCACAACGCCAAAGTGGTGCGGGATCGCATCGGATCCGCAGAGATGCTCGCGGTCGTGAAAGCGAACGCTTACGGCCATGGATTGGTAGGCGTCGCCGAAACGCTGGCCGATCAAGCACAATTATTTGGCGTGGCCAATCTTCAGGAAGCTCTGACGCTGCGCGAATCGCTGCCACATCCGATCGTGATACTCGGCCCCGCCACTCCTGAGGAACGCCCGGTTATTGCCGAGCACGGTTTTATCCCCACCATCTCCAGTTTGGAGGAAGCTCAGGCGTTCGATCGTTTGAAGCCAACGTCCATCAATTTCAAGATCGACACCGGCATGGGACGAATGGGTGTTGTGCAAAATATCGCGCACGAAGTGTTCCAACGCGTGGCGGGAATGGCGAATGTCAAGATCCACAGCATCTCGACGCACATGCCGGTATCCAACGAAGACACCGAATACACTCGCGACCAGCTCGCTCGATTCCAGAAAATCGTTGACGAAATCCGCGCAGAAATTCCCGGAAGTTACAAGGCGCACGTGTTGCAAAGCGCCGGCACTCTCGCCTTCAATCAGCAGACCCACGACATTGTGCGCGCCGGTATAATGCTGTACGGCATTTCGCCGCTCCCAGAATTTCGCCATTTACTCAAGCCTGCGATGACCTGGAAGACACGAATTTGCCTCCTGCGGGATATGCCGAAGGGCAGTTCAATCAGCTATGGCCGCACCTTCATCGCGCCGAAAAATATGCGCGTCGCTACCTTGTCCGCAGGTTACGCCGATGGTTATCCATGGCACCTTTCCAACCGTGGGGCCGATTTTTTGGTGCGAGGAAAGCGCTGCCCTCTTCTCGGCAGGGTGACGATGGATTTGATGGTGCTCGATGTGAGCGGACTCGATGACGTTCAGATAGGCGACGAAGTTGTTATTATGGGGCGCGATGGGAACGAAGAAATTCCCTGTTCTGAATTGGCCGAAAAAGCTGGAACGATTACGTGGGAAATTGTGACGCGAATTGGCGTGCGGGTGCGGCGCGTCTATCTTTAATGAGCAGCGTCCGGGCTCGCGAAGAGAAACCGATGCACGGACGATAGCTTCTGCACAGATGTTCCAGATCGTCTTCAATGAACTGAGCGCGGCCGAGATTTCGGCATTACCAAAAAGCTTGCAGCTGGAACTGCTAGCCGAGTTTCAGATCTTACCGGAAGATTTGGACCGGCTGGACGGCGACCGCTTCGGCGTGATCGAGCGCGAGGGAAAAAAGCTCTATCGATATCGCGCGAAGAATTACCGCATTTACTTCGCAAAGACGGAAGAAGGCGTCAAAGTGCATCGCGTTTTACACAAAAACACGCTTCGCGATTTTTTGTTCCGCAGCAAATTGCCCGTTTCCGAAGACGCGCAATTGGGCGAAACGCGCGAGTTCTGGAAGTTAATTGAGGAAGGCGAACGTACGCCGAAGGCGTAACGGCGAGCGCGTGAATCGAGATGAAGCGGCGTTTGTGTCAGACGCCTAATAAAGAACAGGCACTCGCCGCGGCGAGCGCCTCTACAACTATTTCATCAAAAGCACCGAACGGCTGCGTTTGATTTCGCGCGTGATTTTCCGGTGCATGTATGCAGGCATGCCTGTAACTCGACGAGGCAAAATTTTGCCGCTCTCCGTTACAAATTTCTTCAGGAGATCAGGGTTTTTGTAATCGATTGCCTCCATGGCAATATCGATGCGCCGCCGGGGCATGGGACGGTTGGCTCTGCGAAATGCGGAACGACGTTTTGGCGTTTTAGGCTGCATAGCTGGTTACTTGGTCTCGCGGTGTAGGGTGTGCCGCCTCAAAAACGGATTGTATTTTTTCTTTTCCAATCGATTCGGCGTTCGTGGGCTTTTTTTATTTCGCATTGTCATATAACGCGAAACCGGTTTGCCAAGCGCTTTCGCTTCGGTGCATTCGAGGGTGACAATCTCCTGAGCCATAACTTTCGATTACTCCTTCGTTTCGGGCGGAGTGGTTTCTTCTTCCTCAGATTCGGCGCCTTCTTCTTCAGTCAAACCAAACAAAGAAGTAACTGATGGTCGAATTCTCGTGGCTCTACTCTGCTTCTCCAGTTGTGATTGACACTCCACGGTAAAACGGGCAAAGGGAATCGCCTCGAGACGCGCGCGCGGGATTGGTTTACCGGACATCTCGCACTTCCCGTATGTTCCAACCTCGATGCGCTTCAGCGCTTCATCGATTTCATAAAGCGCGTCCTGTTCTTGTGACAGCAAACTCAGTGCGAAATCGCGATCGTACGCGTCCGATCCCGCGTCGGCCTGATGCATTCCAAAGGCGGAAGCTTCGCTGCCTTCAGCGCGTGACCGAAGCGTACCCTGGGCCACACCAGCCATGGAATCCACTACCGCGTCGCGAAGCTGAAGCAGCTTTTGTTTTTGTTGGCGGACGAATGGATCCAATTTCTTTTCCCGGTGATTAAACCCGAGCAGGATGGCAGCGGTCGACTGGGTCCCTTCGAAGTTCGTTTTCGGCGAACGCCGGGAAATCTTCTTTTCAGGTGCAGGATTTTTCGGCTTGGCCTTCCTGGCGTGAAGTTTGCGAGCAGGCCCCGCTTTTCGTACAGCCGATTTTGCCGCAGAAGTGTTCTTTTTCGTTGATTTGGCCATGGTGACTCTTGTAGCGCCCTCTCTAATCGACTGGCGCGGGGAAAATGGACGCTTAATTAAGAACGTTTATCCCAGCACGCAAGCGGATTCGCCAAAAAAGATTTTGTTCACTTCGTTAATGGCATTGAGCTGTAAGGTCCACCATGCCAGTGGGATTTATTTTACTCCAAAACGGGTGAAATCGATTGGCGAATCATTGAATCGCCAATCTCAGACCGGCCGTTTGTTGATTAAGTCCACAGCTCAAAACGATCGCGCGGCGCGCGCTTGCAACTGGCGTTCGCAAGTGTGAAAGGCGTAACTTAACGCCACCATCCGTGTGAAGCACCGGCGGAACCTCTTTCGAACGGAGTGCTTGGACCGCCAGAATGATCTGCCATAATCCCGCCGCGCCAATGCTTTCCCCCAAGGCAGGTTTGCCGGTGTAGACCAGCGCATTTGGAACGATTTCTCGAAGCGGTTCGCTTTCTGCGTGGTCGATAAATGTCCCATTCGCGCTCGAAATGACGATGTCGATCTCCATTTGTGCAAGATCCTGCAGGATACGCCTGAGAATTGTTTTTGCTTCGGCCCGTCTACCAAAATGCCCTCCCGGATGCGCGCGTTCGATCGTGACGGATCCGTTGCGTGTTAGCACGATCGCTCCCGCGCCTTCGCTCAAAATAATTCCGCGGTTCTGCTTTCTGAAGGGCTCAATAGGCGGCGCTGAACGCAATAAACGCCATCGTCGATAGGCATCGCACAACAGCCAATCGATTTCTTCGGTGCCGACGACGAGACAAGAATCCACAGTTTCATTGGCCAACAACTGTTCCGCCATTGTTATCGCCGCAAGGCCGACGGCGCCGTCGCCGACCAGCGTGTACGTGACACCGCTCACTCCGAGGATGGCGGCAAGATGGCTTGCCGGCGCATTGAACACAGTTTCTGGAAACAGAAGCGGACTGGCAGCCTGAGCACCTGTGCCGACGATTTCATGGTAAAAACGTTTGGTGTAAGTGACACCCCCATTTGAGATAGCGAAAATGAGCGCAATTCGTTCGGCATCCTGTGACTCAGGCTTTACTCCCGCAGACTCCAACGCGTGCAATCCAGCTGCCGCGGCAAAACGCGAAATAGCACTGGCGCGGCGAAGGCGGGGATGGGAAATCCCCTTCAGGGCTGATTCCGGTACGCGAAAAATGCTGTACTTGCGATCGGCAAATTGTTCAGAAATCGTCGTCGCAGATGCTTCCTCACCTTGAAGCAGTCGCTCCCAAACAGAGTCAATGCCAGTACCTAACGGGGTAACCCACCCCATACCGGCAATCGCCAGACTCATGCGTTTCGCGTCCGCGTCGGTTCTGAAGCCGGCAATCTACGCATTACCATCGAAGCGTTGGTCCCACCGAATCCAAACGAGTTCGATAGCGCCGTGTTCAAAGCCGCCGGTTGCGCTTTGTTCGCGACGATGTTGAGATCGACTCCATCATCTGAACTGGTGAAATTGATGTTGGCTGGAAGAAATTGGTGCTGAAGCGCAAGCAAACAAACGACGGCTTCGATGGCGCCGGCCGCGCCCAGAGAATGACCCATCATGCTTTTGGTTGAGCTCACTGGTACGCCATTGAACAATGCGTTGATTGCTCTGCCCTCGGCTGCATCGTTGAACGTCGTAGCTGTGCCATGCGCGTTGATGTAATCAACGTCGGCCGCGGAGATCTGCGCGCTGTCGAGAGCTCGCTGCATTGCTTGCCGCGCCCCGATCCCCGTTGGATCGGGTTGTGTGATGTGAAAGTTATCAGTGGAAATGCCGTAACCAATGATTTCGGCAAGAACAGGCGCCCCGCGCCGCCGAGCGACATCAAGATTTTCCAACGCCAAAACCGCAGCGCCTTCACCGAGCACCATGCCAGATCGATGACGATCAAATGGACGGCATTTCTCGGGCGTTGAAGCTTGCAGCGAATCAAATCCGACGAAAACCATCTCGGCGAGCGCGTCGTAACCACCGGCTAATACTCGTTGGTAACGACCGGAGCGGACACATTCAAACGCGTGACCAACCGCATTTGTCCCAGACGCGCAGGCATTCGCGATTATCTGACACGGCGCTGAAATTCCAAAAGCGGTTTGCGCGTCAATTACCGGCTTTTGTGCCGGGTAATTAGCGATCCATGTCGGCGCATGCCGCAGATCTTCTCCCCGATTCAGAGAGCGATAATAACGCTCGCCGTAAGACATGCCCCCGCTTGTCGTGCCGACTACCGTCAATTCCGGGTTAAATCCAGGTTGTTGCGAGAGGAGATCTTCCAATGCCTGAATCATCATGTGGGACGCGCGATGCAAGCGTCGCGAGCGGACTGTTGGCGTGTGGCTGGCAAGCAGACGCGAGTCGGAAACCTGGCCCGCGGTTTTGCATCGGCATTGAGTGACAGAAAAGCGCATCACCGCTGTCACGCAATCCCGTGCGCTGCGTAAGGATTCGAGCGTCTCGACCAAACCAAAGCCGAGTGGGCTGACCACGCCCGCCGCTGTAACTGCCACGCGGGCTGGCTTATTCGTGATGTTTTGTCGGTCTAACTGAGCCATTATCTGACGTGAAAAATTGACCTTGATTTCTATTGCTTTCTTAAAAGAAGCATTTTACAAGTGACCGCTAAAGAACGGGAAACGGAAGCCCGGAAGTTGGTGGATTGTCAGTTGAGTTTATTCAATGGCGATTTGAAATCCGATAAGCGGAAACAGTTACCTGGCTGCGTTTTTCTAGAATAAACTCGATGGGAACGAAATTATACGTAGGCAATCTCCCCTTCAACACTACGGAAAACGAACTACAGGAGCTCTTTTCGCAAGCTGGTGCTGTGCAAGAAGTGACTCTCATGCAGGACAGATTCACTGGCAAATCGCGTGGATTCGCCTTTGTCACCATGGGCTCGGAAGAGGAAGCCCAGAATGCAATCTCGAAATTCAACGGCCAAACCATGGATGGCCGGCCAATGACTGTGAATGAAGCGCGTCCGCGCGAGCAGCGGCCACCAGGTGGCGGGGGCGGTGGCGGCGGTGGACGTTACGGCGGCGGCGGATATGGCGGCCGGCGTGACGGTGGCCAGCGAAGAGGCGGCTACTAGCCAACAGGCATTGCCTGCAGACGCGTGCTACAGAATCCGCTGTCTTGGCGGATTTTCGTTTGCTATTGATTTGATTCTTTCCACTGAGCACGGCGCACGCCACACCTCCGTTGGTAAAATATGGGCAGGGCTGGATTCGAACCAGCGAAGGCGTAAAGCCAGCAGATTTACAGTCTGCCCCGTTTGGCCACTTCGGTACCTACCCCTTTGCGGAAGGGAGTTCATATATCCTCGTGCCCTAAAGCTTGCAACTCGCATCAGCTTTCCTCGCCCGGATTGATTGAGTGAACTCAAAGGTTACTTTTTGAAATGGCGCTTCTGCGCGGATTTTTTTGGCTGGGACTGTTCCTGGTTTTGACGTTTTGCTTCGTGGTGCTCTTCGAGTACGGGCCGCGAGATTTTTCTAGTGGCGCTCAGAGAGAGTATGCCCGCGTAAAATCGTTCGTCTTCAAGCACACAGAAGACATCGGGCCAACTAAAAAGGATCGCTAAACGCGCGAATCAATGTAGTTCCCGGCAAAGAGCGAGACTTTCTATCGGCAGCGGCGCGAGAAATTCTTTAGCATTCTGAATCTGCAACACGGGGCGGGCGAGATGCGCTCCCAGAAAACTGATATCCGAAGTGGAAGCAATTGCAGCCTGCGCGCGAATTTCGCAATCGACTAATTGCTCGATCACCCGACATAATTTTTCATCTAGATTGCGGTTGTCCGTAAACTGAACTGTGCAAATACCCGGCGCAGTCTCTTCCACAAAAGGGCTGAGCGTAAATGCGCAGTGAAGCAAAATTTCCTGTATCGATTTTTCCTGCGCGACTGCCCGAACTTTGATGATCACACGCAACGATCGCGCCAACGCCTGGCTGGGAGTCATTCCTTTTCGAATGCCGGCGTTTTCTGCGGTTTCATTCAGCTGAATGATGACCGGTTTCCTTTCGTGTTCTTCGATCAAAGCTACGGGTTTTTCGCAGAGTTCCGGCTGGTGCCGCGTAGCTGCCTGCAAATAAAAATTCGGTAAATAAATCGTAGTAAACATCATTCTAGCTGACCGCGGATTTCGGATTTTCCCGGCTTGCCGTAGCGAAATAGTCGAGGCGGCTGATTTCTGGAACGTGCGATCGTTTTACAACAATTCGGAGGTGTGATAGCGCGCCGTCGGTTTCAAAAGTTTGAATGTCCCATGAGTTTTCGAGCACCAATTTCAGTTGTGCGCTACTCACCATGTCATATCGCGTGAGAACGAGACATGTCATTGGCAGCATCTCCACCAGACGTTGTAACCGATACCAGTTCGTTGAGGCAATTTTACGCAATTCATCCGCTGCATTCAGCATCAGATCCACAATGACCAGCGGAAAATTACCGTCACGCAAAAGGAGATCAGCGGCTTTGACGCTTTCTGATGCCTTGCTGCAGCGGACCCAAAGCAGGTGTTGCAGCGACGCATTATTCAATCCGCAAGGATCAAACGAATCGCGTCCATCAATCAGCGCGACAAAATAACCATTACGATATGCGCAATGAATGAGTGCGTGAATGAGTGATGCGCTTCCTACGCTCGTTCCACCTGCAACGCCGTGCTTAACATCGCCGGCAGGACTGATCAATTCGGTAATCGCACCACGCGGCAACCCGCCGTCAGTCAGTTGATCAAGAAAAGGCAGCCCGGAACTTAAGCGTCCCGAGGTAGTGCAGGAAGGATGAGAGAACCGCTCCGCCAGAAGGTTACGAAGATCGATAATTTTGGCGCTCCCAGCCATAAGCCACAAACATGGCGCGGCTAAGATATATGTTCAAGGGAACATTTCACATGAGCCTGTCTCTGCGGACGATTGCAATGTTAGCTCACACATCTGAGCACATTGCACGAAGCCGGTGACACTTTCGTCTTCACCAACTCGTCCTTAATCTTCAGTTAATGCCTTTTCCGGCGCTCCTGTTTGCGGATCAGTGAAACCATCACGCCCTGAATCTTCAGCTCGCGAGCCGGCACCAGATCAGGATAACGCGGATTCTCGGCCTTCAGATAGGGGCGGCCTCGCTCCACCACATAGCGCTTCAATGACGTTTCGCCGTCAATTAAGGCCGCGACGATATCGCCGCTATGCACCTCTTTGGTGTCTTCCAAAATCACAACATCGCCATCGACAATATGCGCGCCTATCATCGAATCGCCACGCACTCTGAGGGCGAATGTGCCCCGGTTCTTCAACACATTTGCCGAGCGCGTGTCCAGCGACACATGGCCCTCAATACTCTGCTCGGTCAACGCTGACATTCCAGCAGGGATTTGGCCGTAAATCGGAATGTCGGTGATCCGAACCTTCATGGCCGGTGTAATTAACGCGCGCGCCTTGCGGGCGTGCCGGTTGAGAAAGCCCTTTCGTTCCAGCGCCGCGATGTACTGCATCACCGATGTCTGGCTGGCGAATCGGAAATGATTCTGAATTTCGCGCGTACTCGGTGTAACGCCTTTTTCGCGTTGCTCGCGCTGAATAAAATCTAGCACGCTCCTTTGCTTGTCGGTGAGCATCGGTCACGATGCTTCAAAGCGCGCGACCGAGCAAGTTCAAATGAACAGGTTCTCGCGTTGTGTCCCAGCGAACCGAGAGATCCC
Source organism: Candidatus Udaeobacter sp. (assembly GCA_036522635.1). Taxonomy (GTDB): domain Bacteria; phylum Verrucomicrobiota; class Verrucomicrobiia; order Chthoniobacterales; family UBA10450; genus Udaeobacter. Next base: position 15,354 of record DATDFM010000036.1, read on the forward strand.
GCGGAATAGCCAGAAGTAATGCAACGCGATCCTGCCAGTTTGCTGCGCTTCGCTGAGGGCGATTATAATCGCACCAAATCCACCAGGAACTGGCACCAAAGATAAATCATCCCACGCCAGGAATATTTCACGTCGCCTGCGGCAGTTTGCTTCAAAACCCCTTTATGAATGTTGTGCGCGATCTGGTCCCGAAGATCTTTTTCGATATCCGCCTCAATCTGCTCTTCATCCAGCGGTTCGATTTCCGCAGGATCAACTTTGTTTCGTCGCAAAAAATCGCGGTGACTTTGATCAAGCTGCCAGAAAGATCGATCCGGCCGCTGCCGGTTGATCCGGAACGCAGGAGAGAGCTTTAACCCGTATGACAACGGATAATTCCATGTTGTCCAAACTGTGCCGTCCTTTGTGCGCGATGAAATGCGGAGATAATAAAACGAGAAATCACGCTGCTCGTTGAGACAAATCGCAGCCTGCGCGCGGTCTTCTTCTCTATAGAACAATCGAAAGAACTGCCTGTAATCCTCCCAATCCCACCCGGCATCGCTCACGTACACAAATCCTTCGTCTTCGATCTCGCGCGTGATTTCACTGAGGGCCGGAAATGTCTCGGATGACGGCGGACTTTTCGGTCGAAGCTGTTTTTCTTTTGGAAGACGCAACGCGCGAATCCGGGTGAGAATTTCCAACCAGGGCAAAAACAGCAAGGCTAGCGCCGCGACCACGCCCCACACCCAATTGTTCGTTGC
>DATDFM010000037.1:0-15297 GCA_036522635.1 Candidatus Udaeobacter sp.
GCCATTGTTTTATCTCCTTTAGTTGTTGAGAGACCACTTCGCGTCAGATTCCAGTGAGTGCAATCTCCTTTTCGACAATCCACTTAGTGCCGCAACGAACGCCGGAGCCAATGAGAAAGCGCTCGCCGCGGCGACCGCCTCACACTACGCCGCTTCAGGCGCAGTTGCCCCGGCAAGCGGCGCGGTGTGTTCGCGCTTTGCTTCAGCGAGTTGGCGTTGTTTGCGCCCAAGCCAAATGCTAAGCGCGCACCAGATCGCTGCTACCGGAACGGCAGCCCACGAGATGCCGGCCAGCCCCAAGCCAAGCCAACGCATTAATGGATACGACCACGCACCGATTTGATCACCAAATCGGTAACCGAATGTGTCTATGAGGCTCTTCGCTTTGTATTTGTCCTCTCGCCGCAACACAGTGAAAAGAACTTCGCGCGCTGGTCGAAGCAGGGCGAAACCTGCGGCGCGTCGCAAAATCTGGAAAGTCGCAAGGACGGTAAGAACCGGTGCAACACCGATCGCGGCAAACCCGATCGCGCTCAACAGCGGCATGAGCACCAGTGTAATCCCAACTCCAAACCACTTCATTAAACGGCCGGTCAGGAAAATCTGAATCAGCACCGTAATCGTGTTCACCGCGATATCCATGTTCGCCAGGAACGAAGTTCGGGCCGCGCGGTTCTGCAGCTGATGTCCGGCTAGGTCAGACTGTTGAAAATATGCCCATGTGTTCGTGATCGTGTAGAGCATCAGAAACACCGCGAGCCCAAGTAAGTACGGAGATCGAGCAATGTGCGTCGCGCCTTCCCAGAATTTGCCACCGATTGGTTGCTCGCTTTGCTGGTCGTGCGTCTGAAGATTAGCGGGAAATCGGCGCACGCATTGTGCGGCAATCTCCAACATGACGGCGGTGATGAGAAGGAAGAGGCCGGTGCTCAACTTTCCGGCGAGCGAACTGGTGACTAATCCACCAACAATTCCGCCGACCGATCCGCCGACAGCAATAAAACCAAAAAGCCGTTTGGCTTGGTCCGGTGTGAAAACATCAGCCATGAACGACCAAAACATCGTTGTCGCGAAAAGATTGAAGACGCTGACCCAGATAAAAAATATCGGCGCAAGGATCGTGCGTTCCTGCCCAGCCGGCATCCAGCGCATGAGGAGGAAGAACACAAAAAGGTTCGCAATGGCGAAGCGGTACGCGATCGGAATAAATCGGCGCCGTGACATACGCGCGACGATGGCGGCATAGAGCGCATTAGCTATCAACATACCAATCAGCGTGCCGGTGTACATCCACGGCAGATTTTCAACGCCACGGTCGGCGCCGATTTCATCACGAATTGGGCGGATGACGTAGTACCCGCCAAGAACAACAAAGTTGAAAACAAACGCCAGGACCAGCGCATGGATTTCGTCGGGTTTTACGTCGACGATCTTTGCGAATAGCTTTTTCATTGCTGGAGAGCGCACCCGCACCTGCGTGCACTTTTCGGCGCCTCGCCGAAAAGAGAATAAGAATTCATTTTAGCTGGTTTCGCCCGGACGCGAAACCGAACACGCGAAGCGCGTGCGCTCCCAGGAGTCATGCTTTTTTCTTCCAGGCAGCAAGCACTTCGGCTTCGCGCTCAGCTGAGAGACCGGCTTTTGGATGCGCTTGTCGTTCGGGCGGCAGGGATTTGAACCAGGCGAGAGTATCTCGCGCGGTGACATCGAGTGGGCGAAATGTCAGGCCTTTGCTTAGTGCGCGACTGATGTTCGTTAGCGCAACCGCGCTATCTTTCCCGGTCCATACCGGCATATCAGACCACGGCTGCACTTTCTGCTCAGTCAAAAATTCTTCGCTTACCCAGGTGAACTTCGCATCCGACTTCAATGCGCTCTTAATTCCATCAAGCATTCCGCCGATGCCGAGCGGTTTGGCAGGTCCGGTCGCATTGTAAATTCCAGTCTCACGATTCTCGCCCATGCGAATGGTCCATTCAGCAAGATCACGTGCATCGATGAACTGCACGGGATCGTTCGGATTTCCAGGCGCTAATACGTCTCCGGCACGATCGATCCGCACGGGCCAGTAAGTAAAGCGGTCGCTCTCATCGCGAGGGCCGACGATAAGTCCGGGACGAATGACCAAAGTTTTTCCGGGAAACCATTTCTCGGCTTCGCGTTCGGAGAGCGCCTTTAGCGGCCCGTATGTTTTGAATCCGGACGCGCGCACTGCTTCAATCGTTTCCTTGTACGGGTCGGCGCCTTCGTACTTTTCCGTCGGCGCGTTTTCATCAGGACCCTGCTTCGGCTCGCCGTAAACAGAAATAGTCGAAATGAAGATATAACGATCAACATTTCCCTTGAGCACTTGTGCTGCGTCACGCACCCACGCAGGCAGCATCGTCGGGTTATCGATCACCACATCCCATTTTCGGTTTTTCAACGCCTCGAGATTGCCGTTGCGATCTCCGACAAGCTGCTCGACTTCAGCGGGCAATTCGCCGGGATGAGTCTTCCCGCGATTAAACGTCGTTACTTTATGTCCGCGACTCAGCGCATATTTCACCTGATACGGTCCGGTAAATCCCGTTCCGCCGAGTATGAGAATGCGCATCGGCGTCGGTTTTCTGTCTGCGAACAGCGACCCTGGTGTGGCTCGCGAGGCAAGCGCAGTCACGGTGGATATTTTGATGAAACGACGACGATCCATACAGGCATATAGCGCCTGTAGGGCATCTGTGCCAGATGCCGTTGGCGTTTCACACAAACGCCCTACAATGGAAATCGTGACTCGACGCGAAGCTGCGAAAATAATTGGCACTGCTACGGCAGGTCTAATATTGCCGACAGATGCATCGCGGGGCCAAGCGAACAGTGAATCATCAGCGAAGCTGACACGTGCCATTCCTTCCTCTGGCGAGAAATTACCGGTCATCGGGCTCGGAACATGGCAAGCGTTCGATGTTGATCCCGGTGCGAATATCCGGGGACAACTGGAGGACGTTCTATCCCGGTTTGTGAAACTCGGCGGTCGTGTGATTGATTCCTCACCAATGTACGGCCGTGCCGAAGAGGTGATTGGTCAGCTCACTTCTGCGCTCGGCATTCGCGACAAGGTGTTTCTCGCCACCAAGGTTTGGACTGAGGGAAAGCAGAGCGGAATTCAATCAATGGAACGTTCGATGTCGCTTCTTCGCACCAACCGCATCGACCTGATGCAGGTGCATAACCTCGTCGATGTAGACACTCAACTCGCAACCCTGCAGGAATGGAAAAAGCAGGGCCGCATTCGTTACACCGGAATCACTCATTACGAGTCTGGAGCTCTTAACGAAATCGAAAAATTGATGCGGAGCCAAAAGTTCGATTTCGTCCAGATCAATTATTCGCTGATGGAACCTGAAGCTGAGGAACGCGTTTTGCCTTTGGCGCAGGAGCGCAACATCGCCGTGATCGCGAATCGTCCATTTGGATCCGGCGATCTTTTCAGCAAAGTGCGTTCCAAACCATTGCCGGATTGGGCAGCGGAATTCGATTGCCGCTCGTGGGCACAATTCTTTTTGAAATGGATTGTGGCAAACCCCGCAATTACGTGCGCCATCCCAGCGACGAATAAATCGCGTCACCTCGAAGATAATATGCAGGGCGGAATTGGCCGGTTGCCCGATGCAAAATCACGCCACCGGATGGCTGAATTGGTCAAATCATTCTAGGTCCGCCATGGCCTTTGCACATCCACGGCAAGTCAAATGAAAAATCTTTACTTTTGCTCAAAAAATCGGTTGCGGGGTTGGCCGATGTACCGGATAGAACGCGGCTTTATGCGAAAACTTCTCACCCCCGCATTCGTGATACTCCTAGGAACCGCGCTATTTTGCCCTCGCGCCGCCATGGCAATGCGATTCTCGGCGCCGACTTCGAAATTCAACTACACCGATTCTTCCGGCAAAAAGCAATCGGTCCAAATAATAGACAAATATTATCCGAAAAAGATCACCCAGCCGGTCGCCAAGGTAGATGGCAGCCTTGATCCGAAATTGCGCCGGGCCGCCACTATCGCGGAGGAACGAGCACGTGCGCATTCACTATCAAAGTGCTGGCGTTTCGTGAAGGAAGCCCTCGTAGCCGCAGGTGTAGTGAAGTCGCGGCCGCAAACACTCCTCGCGAAACAGGCTGGCCAGGAACTGGTAAGCAATTACGGATTCAAGAAACTGCCGGTGTCGAATCCTTACGAAGCGCCTGTGGGATCTGTATTGGTCTACGGCGCAAAGCGCGCGGCCGGTCATGTGGAGATCCGGACGGAGACTGGGTTCGTCAGCGATTTTCGTTCAAAGACGCCGTCGCCCCGTCCGCTGATTGGCGTTTTCGCGAAGAGTTAGACCGAACTGCGCCCAGGGCGCCTCCTCGTCGTCTTGTGAGAAGCCGATCCACCTGATCATGGTGGAAGGCGTTGTCCTCAAAGCGTTGCGTACGCGGCTTCGCCGCTTAACTGTTCACATCGTGAGCATCCGCATCGCCATGTGGTCTGGTCCTCGAAATATCTCGACGGCCATGATGCGCGCCTGGGGCAATCGGGACGATACTTTCGTTATCGATGAACCGTTTTACGCATACTATCTGAAAGCAACAGGTATAGAACATCCCGGCGCGGACGAAGTGGTTGCGACCGGCGAAACGGATTGGCGAAAAGTCGTTGCCCACCTCACCGGGCCCACCGCAAACGGAAAGCAGATTTTTTTTCAGAAGCAGATGACACATCATTTGTTGCCTGAAATAGGTCGTGAATGGCTCGGGGCCGTGATCAACTGCTTCTTAATTCGCGACCCGCGCGAAGTTATTCATTCCTATATAAAAAAGAGAGAAGATCCGGCACTCGAGGATCTCGGTTTCGTGCAGCAGGAAGAGATCTTCGATTTCGTCCGAACACATACGAATGCCCTTCCGCCCGTCGTTGATGCCAGAGACGTCCTGCAAAATCCGGAGAGGACGCTAAGACTGCTCTGCGAAGCAATTGGTATCAGGTTTAGCAAATCGATGCTTTCCTGGGCACCAGGGTTGCGCGATACAGATGGCATTTGGGCCAAGTATTGGTACACCGAGGTCGCAAAAACCACCTCGTTTCAACCATATCGCCCGGCATTGACCGAAGTTCCGAGGCGACTGCAAGAGATTTATCAGCAATCTTCTGAATGCTACCAGCGGCTTTATGAACATCGCCTGCATTAAAGTCACGTTGGGAACATAATTCGTTATCAAAATGAAATTCTTTCTTCGTATCCGTAGTGGATCTTGCGTGGGGTAATTTCAGATGCTTCAGAAATTCGACGAGAGAAACCGCGATCTGATTGTGAACATCAACGGAGAGTTGATGCATCGTGACGAGGCAGGAATTAGTCCGTTCGATTCGGCAGTGCAAGGGGGCGACGCAGTTTGGGAAGGGCTGCGACTTTACGACGGACGGGTTTTCAAGCTAAACGAGCATCTCGATCGGCTCGAGCGTTCAGCTCGCTCAGTTTCGTTCGCGGAAATCCCGTCACGCGAAAAAATCATTGAGGAAATCAAACGCACGCTCGATGCGAACAAAATGCGGGACGGCGCTCACATTCGCCTCACCCTCACGCGCGGAGTGAAGATCACCTCGGGCATGGATCCGCGACTTAATCAGAGCGGGCCGACCTTGATCGTGCTCGCCGAACATAAGCCACCGGTCTACGCGAAGACCGGACTGACCTTAATCACGAGCAAGATCCGCCGCCCGCCGACCGATGTATTGGATGCGCGTATTCATCATGCAAATTTGTTGAATTCGATTCTGGCGAAGATCGAAGCAAACAACGCTGGCGCGGATGACGCGCTTATGCTTGACACGCGCGGGTTCGTTGCTGAGACAAATGCGACGCACGTGTTCATTGTGCGTAACTCCGACCAGTCCCGAACAGGAGGCGAGCTGGCAACGGGCCGCGTTGTGGCATGCCCAGAGGGAATAACTCGCGAAACGGTGATCGAAATCTGTGCTGCCGAGAAAATTCGATGCATCGAGACCGACTTGTCGCTTATCGATGTCTATGGTGCTGATGAGATGTTTTGCACTGGAACGATGGGCGAATTAGCCGGCGTAATCAGAATCGACAATCGCCAGATCGGCGATGGAAACGTTGGACCCATGACAAGACGACTAAGCGATCTCTACCTCAAGAGGACCGCGACCGAAGGCGTGCAGGTCGTGGACGCGTAAGATCGCCATCCATTTGATTTCACAACTGTTGGGCCGGCTGGATAAATCCTAACAGGATCGCAACAGGAATGGCCGTGTAGCCGAGAAAAAGAAGCCAGGCGAAGACTCGGCCGCCTAAGGCAAAACGCGGTGTTAGCTTTTTGTCATTGAATCCGAGCGATTGGAGGAAGCTCGACGAGCCATGGCTCAAATGAAGCGTGAGCAGAAAAAGGCCGAGCACATAAAACGCAGATACATAATAATTTTGGAAGCCATATACCATCATTGAATAGACGTCATAATGCCCGAGCGGATCAGCTTTGAGCAGACCAAAACGTGGATCGGTGACGCGCACGGTGAAATGCGCGATGTGATAAACGATAAACGCAAGCACGATCAAGCCGCTCATCACCATGTGACGAGAAGCAAACGTTGCTTTGACATACTCCCGGTCGATGTAGGCCTCCGGTCGCGCACGGCGGTTTTGGATCGCCAGTTGAATCGTCACATAAATGTGAACGAGGACAGCAGCGAGCAGGAACAATCGGATTATCCAAAGCAATGGGCCAAGGTCGCGCAGGTGTTGCGCGTAGCCGTTGATCCATTCTGGTCCCAAAAAAATCTGCAAATTTCCCAGCAGATGTCCGACAACGAAAATGATCAAGATGATGCCCGTGAGGGCCACGATCATTTTTTTTCCAACGGACGATCGATAGAAAGCAGTAACAATATTCACGACGGACTTCGCGCAGCATCGGGCCTGCAGCGCGCTCTTTGAGATTATGAGCGGTGCTCGGAGCGTCAAGGCCGTAGCCGGGATTCCTGTGGTCGTCAAATCCCATCGTCAAGCCGGTAGGAATTGTTTCAAACTGGGGTTACGAAAACCCCTATTACTTCAGCGTCCGTTATCATACTCGCGCTTCTGCCCTTCTCCACTGAGGCGGGAATCCCGCCGCCTGACGGAGGATATCCCGGGCGGCAACACAGCGGAAGGGCAAGCGGCGCTTTTTAGTCTTTCCACTGGGCAGTTTAATACTGCCGTCGTTGTCTTCTCACCCAGGAGTGATACGGTAACGAGCTTCAACGCTGCCGTTGGTGCAGCTGCGCTCCTAAGCAATACCGCAGAGCAAAATACAGCTACTGGCGTCGCAGCGCTTTTGAGCAACACCAGCGGAACCCGTAATACAGCCAACGGCGCATTTACGCTTTTCAGCAACGGCGCCGCCAACGGAAACACAGCCATCGGGCAAGATGCACTCTTCAGCAATACTAAAGGTGGCGTAAATATTGCTGGCGGCGTTAACGCGCTTACTACCAACACGACTGGCGCTTAAACCGGTCACGTTTCAATACAAAACCGACGACACAAACAGACCTGAATTCCGGTTTAATCGCCTAACAAGTCTCTGAGGTAAACCCCGATCTGGTTCTGCGTGACGCAAACGGCGACATCTACACCGTTCGTTATGATGCGGTGAACGCGATGTTGCTCAATGAATTCCTAAAAACGCGTCAAAGAATGCAGGACTTGGAAGCGCGAGACGCACAGCAACAGAAACAAATTGAGATGCTGACAGAGCAGCTTAAAGAACAGGCTGCACAGATGCAAAAGGTGAGCGCGCAGCATGAACCTGGCGAACGCACACCGCAAGCGGCGGCTAACAATCCGTGAGAAATTTGGATTGTCCTTCGCCACAACGGCGGGTGGGCCTCCGTTTCCCGGGACAAAGTACTGTTTTCACTATTCTCGGGTTAGGCATATAATTGCCGGCCTGATGCCGAACAGCGAAGAGCCTCAGACGATTCTCCCGGAGATCGTTGGATTCAAGGAGGACCGTTCACCATTTCCAAGCGGGCGCCCTGTCGGCACGACTCAGCGGGTCGGCGTTTGGTCACAATTTGTGAGCCATGAATGGTCGTCTGCTGCGATTTATCTGTTTTTGGATGTGGCGAGCTGGCTCGCTATTTACCGAGTCGCGGGGTGGTTTCGATATGATGCATTTTATGCGACGCCGTTTCAGTTCTTCGTCGTCAATTTTATTCAGCTCGGCGTGATTGTAGCAGCGCTGTATTTCATTGGCGGTTACGATAGAACAGTAGAGAAGCTGACTCTCGGTTACGCGGCCGAACACATTCTTGCGGTCACGACAGCGGCATTAGTCAGCGCAATGCTGATCTATTCCGCAGCGACCTTTGACCAGACGATGAAACCGAGTCGAGGCGTACTGCTCTTAAGCTTTGCGATTTTTCTTCCGGTGTCACTGGCTTACCGCCGCTGGATTCGACAATACGTAGTTGCGAGCAGCGTCGGCCGCTCTTTTTTGGTGATCGGCGGCGGCGCTACCGCGGCGCGGTTTTACGAGGCTTATAAAAAGTCTTCAAACGGCCAGCAACTGGAATTCGTGGATGTGAATGAGGAGCGTGTTGGTCAGCCCGTCGCGGGTGAAGGGTCACCGATCGTGCAGGGAGATCTCGCGTCAAAGTTGGACAACCTCAGCAATCGTTACAGCGGCATCATCCTCGCGGAACGTGCGAGCTCGCTCAATGGGCAATTGTTGGAACGGCTTGTGCACGCGCAATTCCAGGAAACACGAGTTTACACGTTAGAATCCTTTTATGAAACCCAATGGCGCTACCTGCCGCTCGGAATTGTCGATCCCTTCTGGCCGCTGCAGACCGGGTTCCAATTAGCGCGCACTTCTCCCTATCACTACCTCAAACGCGTTTTTGATCTCGTTGCCTCGGCAATGGCACTGGTAATTTTCTCCCCCTTCTTCATTCTTGTTCCTGTATTTATTTGGATGGAGGACGGCGCTCCGGTGTTATTCAGACAGGAACGAGTCGGTCGCGACGGAAAGCGTTTTATACTTTTTAAGTTCCGGACTATGCGCCGTCGTGCGGATGATCCGAACGAAGACATTTATACGCGCAAAGATGATCCGCGAGTGACGGGTGTGGGCAGATGGCTGCGGAAACTTCGGCTCGATGAATTGCCGCAGTTTTGGAACGCGCTCAAAGGTGACATCAGCCTGATTGGGCCGCGGCCTGAGTGGAGCAAATGTGCCGAGCGGTATGAACAAAGCATCCCGTTTTATCATTTTCGGCATCTGGTGAAGCCGGGAATCACCGGATGGGCGCAAGTCAATTACCCTTACGGCGCGAGCGACGAGGATGCAGTCGAAAAGTTGAAATACGATCTTTACTACATCCGGCATTACTCGTTAAAGCTGGATGCCATGATCGTGTTAAAAACGTTATACACGATGCTTTTTGGCAAGGGACGCTAAGCAGAGCACGACTGATCGGGTAGTGATCGATTGATGAAATTTTTGTTTTCTAAACATTCACAGTGATTCCAATCATTTTCCGCCGGGCGTCTCGGTGGGTTTTCTTTGCTGCCCTTATCTATGCTCCATGGGCGTACGGCGCCACGACGTCATCAAGTATCAACGTAACTAACTGCGTGTTACTCGTTGCCCTCGTACTTTGGGGTGCCGAGCTACTCACCAGCGGGCGTCGCCCCGATATGCCGCGATTGCTTCTTATTCTGACTGGCGCCCTGGTTTGCATAGGAGGTTGGATGGCTCTGAACGCCAAGTCCATCTACGACCCGGAATTTTCCCTTTTTGTCCAGCTGCGGAATTTTGCGCCGTTTTTAACGGGCTCAGTCGACTACGCGAATAGTGCCGCATGGATGTTGCGGGGCACACTACTACTCGGAACGATATTGTTCATTTCCGATGTATCCCAGAGTAGCCGCTGGTTGCTCCGGCTGTGGTATGTGGTTGGCCTGGTCGGTGGTTCGATATCGTTTCTAGGTTTACTACAGAAGGCTACCGGAGCGCAGATGATCTTTTGGCAGCCGCCACCGCCGCCAGAATATGGCGTAACGACATTTTTCGCGACCTACTTTTACCATGGCAACGCCGGTGCTTTCCTGAACCTGGTGTGGCCGTTAAGCGCTGGTCTTGTTATCCGCGCGTTTACCGGCCAATCCAGGCCAGCCATGCGTGCGCTGTGGACAATCGTTCTTATCATCACAATGGCGGGAGTGCTAGCCAATACGTCGCGTATGGCCCAGGTGGTCGGGCTTGTATTGCTGGTCGTCATCGGTCTGCATTTCGGCCCGGAATTATTGCGACGACTACCCGGCGCGCAGAAAAGCGTCGGCATCGCCGGCGCGCTTGCCCTGTTATTTGCGCTGATTGCTCTGGCTCAAGCGACTCATTTGGAACAACCGCTTAACCGCTGGCAATCAATGAGTGAACACATTCCAACCGATGCGCGGTGGCAAGCTTCACGTGTAGCGCTAAGCGCGCTGCCTGCCTCCGGATTTTTCGGGTTCGGGCCAGGAACGTTTCGCGCTGTGTTCCCCGGCTTCAACATCGCATCCGGCCATGTCGTCCCGGGAAGCTGGAGGTTTTTACACGAGGATTACCTGCAGACTGTGATGGAATGGGGATGGCTGGGAAGCAGTCTCTGGGGATTGCTATTCTTCGGTGGAATAACTGTGGGGATTCTTAGTTACAAGAGGTATGCCACGCGAAACTGGATGCCGAGAAGACGCCTGATGCAGCCTCTGGCTGTGATAGCCCTGGCGGGAGTTGCGATGCATGCGCTGGTCGATTTTCCATTTCAGATCGAATCGATCCAGCTCTATATCGCTACTTATCTGGGTGTCTGCTGGGGAAGCCGCTTGTGGTACGACGGGTCAGAGATCCGACGGCACAGCTCAGAGACTGTGGTCAGAGCTGAGCACTGCTGAAGCTAGGCTCCGTTTCCTCCGTGATCGGAGCCGGGGCCGCGACCGTAGGTTCGGGAGTACGCACCTTCCTCCTTACCGTAACCGTGCGATGCGTAGTAGTAGTAGTACCCAACCCCGCGGCTTCGCCGCAAACGATTCAGAACGAGACCAGCCGGGCGTATCCCTGATTTTGCCAGCAAAGAAATTGCCCGACGCACAGCCTGGCGGGGTGTTTTTGCCGCTCGAATGACGATACACAGCGTCTGAACATGCGGGGTCATCAGGAGAGTATCGCTAACCGCCAGGATCGGCGCACTGTCGATCACAACACGATCGTAGTGGGTGCAAGCCTCGGCAATCAAACGCCCGAAGAACGGACCGGCGAGAATTTCAGCCGGGTTGGGCGAGCGCCGCCCACCCGCCAGAACGGAAAGCTGACCTCCCGTTGCGGTGTGAATATTTCCTGTTACCGCAACGTTCTCGTCGATAATCTGGATTTCACCGGCGGGAATCTGGCGTGCCGCTGAGATTACGTCCGCCTCGCTGAGTAGGCAATCTATCACTCCAGGCTCGCTATCCTCATCAGAATTGCCCCTGGCGCTCGGAAATCGAAAGATCTTGTGCAGCGTCGGCCGGCGCAGATCGCCATCAATGAGAAGAACCCGATAGCCTTGCTGAGCCAGCGCGAGGGAATAATTAGCGCTGGTGAAGCTCTTTCCCTCGTTAGGCACCGCGCTGGTAAAGAGCGAAACTTTGCGCTCTGCCTCCGGCCCCAAAAGCGCGAGCGCAGCTCGCAGATTGCGGAACGCTTCGGCAGCCGGACTTTCAGGAGTTTCGACCACCACGCGGTAATTTGAGCTGCCGAAGGCTTTTCTGCTTTTTCGTTTTAAGCGGCTTACCGGGCCTTCATCGGCTGTGTCCGGAACGGCTGCGAAGACTGGCAATCCAAGTGTATTTTCCGCCTGGTCCACTGTTTTGATTGAACGATCCAGCGCGTCGGCACCAAATATGAATGCCAATCCGACTGCCAGACCACCCAACAAACCCAGGAAGATCGTCCGGGTGGGGCGGGGACTAACAGGGGATTGTGGAAGCGGCGAATGCTCAATCACGCTGACGGCATTCGTCTTCACATCTTTGCTCAAGCTCGTCTCTTTGATTTGGCGAAGAACACTTTCGTAAAGAGCGCGATCGGTTTCGGCTTGCCGCGCCAGTTCCTGATAACCAATGGCTGTGCGATTTAATGCGACCGCTACGCCCTGCTGGTCCTGCAATGCTCTGTCGAGATTATTTTCCGTGGCTTTGCCCTGTTCGATGGCATTGTGCAGGAGAGCCGGTTGCGCCAAAACGGCTTCTCGAAGTTTGTCTTTCGCATCGGCAAGTGAAGCCTTGGCCGCAATCATCTTGGGATGCTTGTCCTTGTACCGCAGAGCGTAAGTGGTAATTGAAGCTTCGATCTGCCTGACAGTTCGCCGCGCCTCCGCGACAGTCGGAGCGCTGGCGATGCTCGGAACTTGGAGCAAAGCATCGACATTGTTACCCTGTTGTTGGATTTGTTGGATCTGCTCTAGCTCTCCTTCGAGGTGAATCCGGTCGGCCTTCGAGGCTGTAAGTTTGGTGTTCAGATCTTGCAGTTTGTCTTCCACCAAGCCGCCGCGCGGTCCGCCGCCGCCTGCGCCCGATCCCTGTTGTGAACCCGTAGCCGCCGTGCCGCCGCCAAGCTGCAAAGCATCGGGATTTCTCGCCTTATAATCAGCGACAGCCGCTTCACTCTTTTGAAGGTTCCTCTTGAGGCGTTCTTCTTCTTCAAGCAAATATCGCAATGCCTCTTCGCTCATTGAAGCGCGTCGCTCGATCGAATTGCGGATATATTCCCGCCCGACCGCCTCGGAGAGGCGCTGAGCCATCACCGGATCGGGATGGGTGACATACAAATCGATCAAACGCGTTCCGCGGCGGATCGCCGGCCTTACCATGCCCGCCATCGCACGTCCTAATGCTTCTTCGAGTGGCGTAAACGTTGTTCCGCCGCTTGCGCTCTGACCCTTCGTTCCGGGCTGGGTCGTCTCACTGTTTTCGGCAGAACTAGACTTCTTCTCGGACACAATAGTTTGACCCAAAAGCGCGCGTCCACCGTCAGCCGCCAGACCTTCGGACCGAACCACCCTGGAAAGAAGAGTTTGGTTGGTCAGATTCTGTTCAATCGTCCGCAGCGCCTCCTGGCTCGCCAAAAACATGGATCGCATGCGCGTTGCGGAATCCTCGCTCGGAAGCACACTGGGCTCCTGAAACTCTACCTCCAACACGGTATGGCCCTGATACAGCTTTGGGGTCCGCGCTAGATAACCGAGCGCAAGGAAGAAGCCGGCGAGGACACAAATGCCAACGATCCAAATGCGTTCGACAAAAGAATGCCAGAACCGACGGATATCGAACTTCTGTAGTCCCTCGGCGTAATGCGCGGTCAAATCGGCCACAACCGGTGTCTCCGAATTTGTGGAAACGGCGGTGGCGATTGGAGGTTGCGAACGATCGATCACGGCAGAATATCGGCTGCAATCATACACCAACAAGTGCGCCGGAAAAGGCGAACAACCCGAAAAGTTTTGCCGCTAAAAAATGCTTTCCCCGACAGTAATCGTATCACCCGGCTCGACGCGAAAAGAACCGCCTCCAGTCTTGTTGAACTTTTTGGCGTTTACTTTGAAGACCTGATCCCCGCTCGCACCCTGCCGCCGCACGGTGATTCGTTCCGGAGCGGCGATACGCGTATATCCTCCGGCGAGCGCAATCGCTTCCAGCAGATCGATACCGCCAGGACTGGACTCCGGCATTTCATAATTTCCGGGCCGCCCAACTTGTCCCAGGATCGAGAACCGCCGCTTGGCATAACCAAGCAGCATGACATTCACTCTGGGGTTTACGAGATAATCGTGGCCGTACAAGTCGGTAAGCCGCGATGCTGCTTGCGTCAGCGTTAAACCCGCTAAATGCACCGAGCCAAGCAATGGCACGCTCAAGTTACCTTCAGGATTCAATCGGCCACTTGTACGCAAATCGTCTTCTCCAAAGACTTCGACGCCCACGAAGTCGTTTGCACTCAAGACGTAACCAGCCGGTGCGCTCGCTCCGACTACGGCTGGAAACGACCTTGGAGCAGCTGAGGTGGTCGCAGCACCCGTGGATTGTGTTCCGCCGCCGGGAGCGATTTGTCCCGACACAAAACCCGACACCAAGGCCAACGCGACCGCAATTGGCAACCACCGTCCCTCCATCCCGATTCGCAAATGACTCAAGTCTTGTTTAGAACCTTACTGACATGCGCCAGCCAACCTGATTGTCATTAAAGCTAAAGAAATCCACGTTGCTGTCGTCCGCGCGGTGCAGGTAGTACACCCCGGCACTGAGCCATCTGGTAATCAGCACGTCAAGTGACGGCTCGATAAACCAATAATTGTCATCTCGATTGGCATCGATGTTGTTGTCAGCAGCGAAGTAATTTGCGTTTTCATAGCCAGCGCCCAAACCCAAGTAGACGCGATGGAACAAGCGTTGCTGAAAACGCCCGACCACGTACGTGTTCGCGAAATCCTGCCCGGGCTCATATCCGGAATTATAAATCCGCCGGCCAGCCGCCAGTGTGAACGTACTGCCCTCAAACGGATAGTAACTCATGCCGACTTCGAACACGGGCGTGGTATACGTTCCCCGTTCACCGTCGAATTGACGCCATTCGGCTCCTACCGACGCATACAAACCCAGTTTGGCTGTGACGTCATAATTGAGGCGGGCGTTCAACTGCTCGAACGATTGGTTTGGGGTGGGATCATCTACCCAGTTGTAACCAACTGTGCCCCCAATACCAACGGACACCTTCGGCAGCCATCTATAATAAAGGTAAAGACCGCCCGAAACGGTATAGTCACTGATGTTGTCCGGATAAAAGTAGGTATAGGAATCAAATTCCCCGTCCAGATAAAGTTTTCCACTCAGATCGTACTCTGCTCTTGCGCGGGTATAGAAGATGTTCATGCGCGTTGGCGCATTCGCATCGGTGTTCGCCCATAGCCCGGTGGTGTCGATGAAGCTGTTGAGGTTTGCCGATTGCAGAAGTGCTACGTCCTGCATCAGGCTTAGCCTCAATCGGCCGCCGTTGTATCCCCCTTCGAGGTGGATCAGCTGATTGAAAGCGTCTTCTTCCGAGTGATTGACGTATAGAATACCACTCGGCATATAGTCCAAGCGGATATAGCTTCTGCTGCGCCCCTGGATATCGCCGTAGCCAAGGGTCAACTGTGGCTCGAGCGCGAAATAATAATCGGACGTCTTATTTGTGTTACTGAGATAAATGTTGTCG
>DATDFM010000038.1:0-13696 GCA_036522635.1 Candidatus Udaeobacter sp.
GCCGCATTCAATGCCAACGCGCTCGGAGATCGCGTTCCACCTTTGAACTACGGCACCCAAGGTGGATCGAGCTCTCCGAGCTCGATGGCATTCCCTCGCCGAAGGCGCGGTTTAAAATCCGGCGGCAAAGCCGCATCCATCGCACCGTGCTCGGAGATCGCGTTCCACCTGTGCGCTCTCTCGCGGAGGTGAGCAATCTTCATTAGCATTTCATCGCCAATCGCCGCTTGTGTTACAGAAAACCGGCACTAGCATAAAAATTATGTCGTCGAGGCAACGCGGCATAAAAAAAGCGCGTGCTGATCGCCGTACGGCCGCTCCCCGCCGACCGGTCAAACGTCACCGCGCGAAGAAGCCGCCGGCTCGGTCCCGTGCAGGCCGGCGTGCGTCACAAAAGAAATCGACTCAGTCTAAATCCCCAAACAAGACAAGAAGCTCCAAGCGCCCCAGCGAAAAACTGGCCCGGCCGATTGTCGGCATCGGCGGATCCGCCGGCGGGTTCGAGGCTACCAGAGAGCTGTTGAAAGAACTGCCGTCACGAAGCGGGATGGCGTTCGTGGTGGTGCAGCATCTCGACCCGCATCATGCCAGCCGATTGGCATCGTTACTCGGCAGAGCTACTCAAATGAGAGTAGTCGAAATCACCGGTCGCGTCCGTCCGGAACCGAACACGGTGTATGTATTGCCGCCTAACAACTGCGTATTTTGCCGCGACGGCACACTTACCTTGGCCCGCCGCGCAGAGCAGCCAAATGTGGCAATCGACCAGTTTTTTGAATCCCTCGCAGAAGACCAGGGCCCACGGGCAATCGGGGTGGTGCTCTCTGGAACCGGAAGCGATGGCACTGCCGGGTTACGGGCCATCAAAGCGGCGGGCGGAATCACTTTCGCCCAGAGTGAGGAGACCGCGAAATTCACAGCCATGCCACACAACGCGGTTGCTTCAGGCTTCGTGGACGCGGTTTTATCGCCAAAAGCAATCGCTGCCGAGCTGCGACGCATTGCCGAGCATTCTTACATTCGAAGAACGTTGCACGAACCTGGCGAAGCCGAGCCCGAGCTCGGTCTTCTGGATGATTTCAGCAACATTTTCCGCTTACTGAAGAAAGATACCGGCGTTGATTTCAGCGCTTACAAGCAGAGCACGTTGGAGCGCCGCATCCATCGGCGCATGGCATTGCATCGAATCGATCGTCTCAAGCAATACCTAAATTTTTTGCGCACTGACGCCAAAGAAATTCGCACGCTCTTCAATGATTTGCTCATCAATGTCACCCGTTTTTTCCGGGACGATCACGCGTTCCGAGCCCTGCAGAAGCGGTTTATCCCTGCTCTCATTAGACAGAAAGGCCGCAGGGGCGACATGCGCGTTTGGGTTCCCGGTTGTGCCACGGGCGAAGAAGTCTATTCGCTTGCCATTTGTCTTCTCGAGGGGCTGGGCACCGACATTTCGAGAATACGGCTGCAGATTTTTGGCACTGACCTCAGTGAAGCGGCCATCGACCGCGCGCGTCTCGGTATTTATTCCAGCGCAATCGAGAAGGATGTTTCGCCGGAGCGTCTGCAAACCTTTTTCAAAAAGCTCGACAGCACGTACCAGATCAATCGGTCCGTTCGCGATCTATGCACTTTCGCGCGACAAAACATCACCGCCGATCCACCGTTTTCGCGGCTCGATCTGATCAGTTGCCGCAACGTTCTGATTTATCTTGGACCGCAACTGCAAAAGCGCGCGATGCCGATCTTTCATTACGCGCTAAATCCCGGCGGGTATCTGATCCTGGGACCTTCGGAAACGGTTGGCGTGTTCAGCGACATGTTTGAGTTGGTAGATAAAAAATCGAAAATTTACGCCAAGAAAGTGCTGGCTGGCCGGCCGGAACTGGATCTCGACCATTACGTCGGTTATGCCGAAATCAAAACACTGGCGCCGCCTCGGCTTGCCCCGGTGTCTGACGGGCGCGATTTTAATTCTCAGGTCCAAAAAGTCGCCGACCGAATTCTGTTGGGCAACTACGCACCCGCCGGTGTTGTCATTGACGAAGATCTTACAGTGCGACAGTTCCGAGGCAGAACATCCGATTATCTCGAACACGTAACCGGGCCCGCGAATTTAAGTCTGCTCCATATGGCGAAACCCAGCCTGATCCCTGATTTGCGCGCCGCTGTCCACCGCGCGTTGAGAACCGGACAACCATCTCGTAAGGAACGCGCACTGTTCAAACGTGATGGTCACGCAGCCGAAGTGAACATCGAAGTTGTTCCCTTCAAGGTGCCAAACTCCGATAAAACGTGGGCCCTGGTGATTTTTCACGAAGAAATCAGGTCGCCAAAGAAAAGCTTAATCAGTTCGACGAAAAAGCTAAAGAACGCCGCCGTCAGCGACATTCAGCAGTTGCGCGACGAGCTCGGCGCGACCAAGGAATCGCTGCAAGCCATCATCGAAGAACAGGAAGCGACCAACGAAGAGCTGAAATCGGCGAATGAAGAAATCGAATCAAGTAACGAAGAATTGCAATCCACCAACGAAGAGCTGGAGACGGCAAAGGAAGAGTTGCAATCGACCAATGAAGAACTGACCACGCTCAACGAGGAGTTAAGTAATCGCAATCTGGAGATCATGCAGATCAACAGCGATCTGAACAATCTATTGAGCAGCATTAACATACCGATTGTGATGGTGGACAACAACCTCACCATTCGTCGCGCCACGCCGACCGCTCGCCATGCATTCAACATCTCCGACATCGACATCGGCCGCCGAATGACTGAGCTCAAACCGAATATTGATGTCCCGGACATAGACAAACTTCTTCGCGAAGTAATCGATACGCTCGCGGTTCGTGAGCGCGAGGTGCACGATAGCCAAGGCCGGCGATTTTCACTGCGCATTCGTCCCTACCGCACCGGGGATAACAAGATCGACGGCGCAGTGCTGACGCTGGTGGACATCGCCAGCACCGCAGGCGAGAAGAAACGATAGGTGGATCGAGCTCTCCGATCGAAGATTCGCCCTGGCGAATCTCGATGCCTAGCTCACGGAAGGCGCAGGCGCAGTTCCAAATCTCGCGGCCAAGGCCGAATCCCTACCAACGCGCTCGGAGATCGCGTTCCACCGGGGACGCACCAGGTGGATCGAGCTCTCCGAGCTCGATGGCATCCCCTCGCCGAAAGGCGCAGTCATATATCTCGCGGCAAAGCCGCATCCATCTCAACGCGCTCGGAGATCGCGTTCCACCTTGAAGCGCGCACATACGCGATTCAAAATACTCGCCGTGATTTATCACGGATTTCCGCGACGACTGCATCACACAGTTCCGTCGTGGGTTGAATCGGCTGGCTTATTTCACATCCGGATCGCTCTTGATCGCGAAGCACAACAACGCGTTCTAACTGACCCGGTCCTTGCACAGCCACTCTTCGATTCCGCAAAGCTGTACGAAACGAAACAGCGATGGCACATCACATTGTTTCTATTAATGCCGGATCATTTGCACGCACTTCTGTCGTTTGCGCGCGATCGATCAATGAGCCGTGTCATTGGCGACTGGAAACGTTTTCATGCACGCACCAACGGAGTCACGTGGCAGGAAGGATATTTTGATCATCGTCTCCGGAGCGATGAGAGCGGCGAGCAACTCTCAGCAAAGATGAATTACATGCGAAGAAATCCGGTCGCGGCCGGTTTATGCGATAAAGCTAAGGATTGGCCATGGATTATCGATCCATTCGGCTAAGGTCAACGCGCCCGGAGATCGCGTTCCACCTTTGAACATCCAGGTGGATCGAGCTCTCCGAGCTCGATGGCATCCCCTCGCCGAAGGCGCAGTTCAAATCTGGCGGCCGGTGCCGCATCCATCCCAACGCGCTCGGAGATCGCGTTCCACCTTGAAATGCGCTCTCCCCATATCAAGCTGCTACAGCCGCGTTGCAGCTTTGCCTTTCAATGACGCGTGTAGTAATATTTGAATCCCCCTGCCCAGCTGTTCGACCCACTTCATCGGCGCATGAAAAAAACCAAGGCATTGCGCAGACGGCGTATCGATTCTCTTAAAGGAGACATGAACAAAAAGGCGAACGGCGTCTCGCAAAAAAAACGCGCTGCCCTGATGCAGGGACCGGAACAATCAAACGGCTGGAATGAGCGGCACAAGGAAGCGGCAAATCGGACTGATCAAGAGCTCGAGCTTGAGCGCGCCATTCAGCGATACGCAGATCTTTACGAGTTCGCGCCCAGTGGCTTTGTCAGCCTGGATCGCTCGGGTCGCATTCTGGAAACGAACCTCACCGCCTCGCAACTTCTGGGATTGCCACGCGCGAACCTGATCGGCCGGCCGTTTGCCATGTTTGTGACGCGCGAAGACACACCGATCTTTCTGCATCATTTGCTGCGGTGTCGCGCTTCCGACACCAAAGTCGAAACGGATCTGCGCCTGAAAAACTTAAAAGGAGAGAGCACCTACGTTCAGCTCTGCAGCATGCCGATTCTCGGATCGGCATTCAATGGCGGAGCGATCTATCAAAGCTCGATTGTCGATCTAACGGAGCGCAAACTGGCTGAGGAAGGGTTGCGGGAAAAGGAGGCCGAGCTTGAGCTAATTGTCACGCACACGCCTTTCATGCTTACTCGATGCACCAGCGATCTGCGTTATCGGTACGTAAGCCGGGCTTACGCGCACATGCTTGGCCGCACACCACAACAGGTTGCTGGCAGACCGATTCTTGAAGTCATGGGCAAAAAGGGGTTCGAATCGATTCGCCCCTATGTGGAGCGGGTGTTGAAAGGCGAGACTGTCAGCTACGAGGCGGTCGTCCCATTCAAAGGTGCAGGGCCGCATTCTTTGAGTGTGACGTATGTGCCGGATAAAAACGACCGTGGAGAAATCGTCGGTTGGGTCGCGTCGATGGCGGACGTCAGCGAGCGCAAAAAAGCCGAGGAGAGATTTCGTCTTGCAGTCCAAGCTTCCCCGAGCGGGATGGTCATGGTCGATGAACAGGGCAAAATGACTCTGATCAACTCCCAGGCCGAAAGGTTGTTCGGCTACGGGCAACAAGAACTTCTGGGCAAACCGATTGATATGTTGTTCCCGGAGCGCTTCCGTTACAAGCACCCGGTTCGAGGGACGCAATCCGCCGGAGAACCAATGGCGCGGACGACAGGCGCCGGACCCAATCGCTACCTGGTTGGTCTGCGCAAGAACGGAACTGAAGTGCCGATCGAGATCGGGACGAATCCAATCAAGATCGGATCGCAAACTTTCGTGCTGAGTTCGATTGTCGATGTCACCGAACGTAAACGCACAGAACAACACCTGCGCATTCGCGATGCGGTGAGCCGAGCGCTCGCCGAGTCCAATTCCACGAAAGATGCCGCGCCTCGAATCGTTCAAGCCATCTGCGAGATGGCCGGATGGGATGCTGGCGCGGTGTGGGACATCAATCGACCGGGAGGAAGATTATTCTGTGTTGATTTCTGGCATCGACCATCGGTCAAAATGCCCGCATTCGAGGCGGCTACGCGGTGGACCACGTTGGCTGTTGGAACCGGACTACCGGGCCGGGTCTGGAAGAGTTCCCAGCCAATCTGGGTACCGGACATAACACAGGGAAATAATTTCACCCGTACGCGTATGGCCAAAAAAAACGGGCTCCGCGGCGCTGTTTGTTTCCCGATCAAACTCGACAACGAAGTGGTCGCAGTCGTGGAATGTTTTACCCAAAAGATTCGCGAGATTGATCAAGAAATGGTGGAGATGCTCGCGTTGATCGGTGTCCAGGTGGGGCAGTTCGTAAAGCGGAAAAAGGCCGAGGACGCTTTGGTCGAAGCGACCCGGCAACAGATGGCGCTCTATGAATTTTCCCGACGCTGCCAGACGGTAAAGAGTTTCGATGACATATATACCGCAGCGCTAAGTGCGATTACAAAGGCGTTAGAATGTAATCGCGCATCGATTTTGCTCTATGACCAGCACAAGGTGATGCGGTTCGTTGCCTGGCGCGGTTTGTCAGCAGGTTATCGCAAAGCCGCAGAAGGTCATTCGCCGTGGAAACCGGATACAAAAAACCCGCAGCCGACATATGTTTCCGACGTTCTTGCCTCGGATCTTCCAAAACCCTTGAAGCAGGCCATCCGGCGCGAAAATATTCGATCGGCTGCGTTTATTCCGCTGGTTTCGGACGGAAAATTGATCGGGAAATTCATGGCGTACCACCGAAAAACGCACGTTTTCACCCGGCACGAGCTGGAACTGGCTACAGCTATCGGCCGGCACCTGGCGCAGGTGATCGAGCACGAGCGAAATGAAGCAGCGCTGCGCGAATCCGAAGCACGCATGCGCGCAACCGTGGAACAAGCCACGGCGGGCGTGGGTCGCTGCGAGACGAACGGGCGCATCGTGTTCGGTAATCGCACGCTTTGTCGCATGCTCGGCTATGAAGAATCGGAGTTAATTGGCAAAAGCTTTGCCGAACTGACTCATCCCGAGGATTCGGAAGAGAACATTCATCTGTTCCAGCGAATGATGCGCCAGGGTAAGCCATTCGAGATGGAAAAGCGTTATGTGCGCAAAGACGGCTCCGTTCTGTGGGGACACGTGAGCGTCTCGCCGGTGCGCGACGCTACGGGGAAGATCAAATCGGCGGTGGCGGTAGCGGTCGATGTTACCGCACGCAAAGAAGCGGAAAAGGCTTTGCAAAAATCAAATGAACTGTTGGAGCAGCGCGTGCGCGAAAGAACCCGCGAGCTGCACGTGGCAAACAAAAAATTACAAAGCGAGATCGAACGCCGGAAAGGACTCGAAGGAGAAATTCTCTCAGTTAGCGACCGCGAACAACAGCGTCTGGGACAGGAGTTGCATGACGGTCTGTGTCAGCATCTAACTGCGGTGGCCTTCATGACGCGTTCGATCGCTTTGCGTCTGAGAGACCACCGCGTCGTCGACGCAGCAGACATTGAGAAAGTGGCCGAACTGGTCAACAAAGCCGCAATCGATACGCGTAATCTTTCTCGCGCGCTGCATCGGGTGGATGTGGATGCAGCAGGCCTCGTCGTTGCTTTGCAAGATCTCGCTGACCGTGAAATTTGGCGAACACCCTGCCGTCTGGAAGCGAAACCATCGTTTGGTATCGACAACGATGCAGCGGCATCACACCTCTACCGGATTGCGCGTGAGGCGGTGATTAACGCCAACAAACATGCTCAAGCACGAGAAATCGTGGTGAGGCTGGAGCGGGTCCGGAAGGAAATGGTTTTGCGCGTCATTGACAACGGGATCGGATTGCCAAAAGAGCTAAAGCCACAACAAGGCCTCGGTTTTCATATCATGAACTACCGGGCCCAATTGATGGGCGGTCGTTTGGAGATCGATTCTCCACAATCAGGGGGAACAAGTGTGTCCTGCTATTTCCCGCTTCAAGCGACTCAGTTGCGTAAACTTTCAAATGGCGCTCAGCCCGCAATCGCGGGAGATCTAACTTTACGACATCTGGCGCGAGAGGGAGCGGCGAATGCGTAAGAGAGGATTCGCTTCTTGATTGCCTCCTCGACTATGTTGCAACAAACTGAGCCCTCGAAGCCAATGAGTTCCGCACGATCCACAAACAGGAATCCGAAATGCGATCCTCCGGAGGCAAAACGGATTGTAGTCGTGGATGATCACCCCTTGTTTCGAAAGGGACTTCAGGAACTGATTCATTCCGATAACTCCTTCGCGGTTTGCGGCGAGGCCAGCAACGCCTCTGAAGCGATGGAAGTCATACGCAAGCTGCATCCCGATTTGGCCATTGTGGATCTCAGTTTGCCCGGCGCCAATGGTATCGAGCTGATCAAGAACATCCGGGCGGAATATCCGAAGCTGCCGGTCCTGGTGCTCTCGATGCATGACGAATCGCTTTACGCGTTACGGGCGATGCGGGCAGGAGCGGACGGGTACGTGATGAAACACGAAGCGATGGCGAATGTCGTACAGGCAATCCATGAAGTGTTTAACGGACGTCCTTACCTCAGCCCGGCCATGGCCGCGCAGGTCATCACAAAATTTGCGCATCGCCAGGCCGAAGGCGAAGTGGACGCCGTCGAGAGATTGAGCGATCGCGAACTCGAAATCCTGGAGTTGATCGGAAAGGGCAATGAAGTGCGTCAGATCGCAAAACTGTTGCATCTGAGCCCAAAGACGGTGGAAACACACCGGGCACACATCAAAGACAAACTAGACCTGAAAAACTCGCGCGAGGTCGCCCGCTTCGCCCTCCAATGGCTGCAGGCCCGTGGTGCGTAAGACTCGGAGTTCTGCCTACGCGCGGTTCACACAGTTCGGAGGCGGAACTCCAAATTACATGTTAAGATCATCCCAATCTCGCGCGCTCGACAGCACGAAAGAACACCTTTTGTCCGCGACTATGTTCTTCGGCATTCCAAGCGTGTGAAGTGCGGCCGTGGAACCGTCCGATTTGATAGATCAAAGATTTGATATCTGCCGCCTCCACAAGCGTATGGTAGTGATTCGGCACTACGCACCATGCGAAGGTTTGATTCGCGTGTGCTGATAACGCTGCGAGCAAGTCGCCAGCAAAGTTATCCATTCGGGCCAGGCTATGCCCGATGTAACGCCGGTGTAACAAGCCGCCGAAATGAGAAATCGCGAATGTCCAAAGTTGGGGCCGGTGCGGAGGTGAATGCCACGGATGATCGCGCATCCTGCGCCATTCTAGTAGTTCCTCGC
Source organism: Candidatus Udaeobacter sp. (assembly GCA_036522635.1). Taxonomy (GTDB): domain Bacteria; phylum Verrucomicrobiota; class Verrucomicrobiia; order Chthoniobacterales; family UBA10450; genus Udaeobacter. The sequence goes on from DATDFM010000038.1 coordinate 8,721, forward strand.
GCTGCTTTTCATCAAGCTGACGCCAAAGATATCCCATCGCCCGAATGACATTAGACTAACCGAGGACCGCCTGAAGGCGGAACTCCAAACTCCCTTACCCTCCACACTTTCACTTTTTTTCACGCTCAGCGGGCGCATATTTCACGGGATGGCTACCACGATGCGCGATGCGATTGACGAACTGCTTCATACATACGGCGAGACCGGCGGAATAAATTATCTCGCTGCCGCCGCTTCTCTTCCCTCGCGTCTTTCCATCGAGGCAGCTTGCACCGAGCTGATGAGCCTGATGTTTCCCGGTTTCCGCAGTGAAGCGCTCGTGAGCTCCGACGATCTTGCCGATACCACGCGCATCCGCGTAAGACATTTGCACGCGCGGCTTAAAACTGAAATTTGCAGAAGTCTCGGCAGAATTCCCCCCGATGAAGCCACCGAAGCGAAAGCCGAAGAAGTATTGATGGAGTTTTTCAGGCAGTTGCCTTCAGTTCGCCGCACGCTCTGGACGGACATCGATGCCGCTTACGAGGGCGACCCGGCCGCCACCACGTACGAGGAGATCATTCTCGCGTATCCCGCGTTGGAGGCGATCGCCATTTACCGAATGGCACATCTGCTCTACGGAAAAGTGCCGCTCATTCCACGGATCATGACCGAATGGGCACACAGTCGAACGGGAATCGATATTCATCCCGGCGCGCAGATCGGGTCGCATTTCTTCATCGACCACGGTACGGGCGTCGTTGTCGGGGAGACAACGCAGATCGGGTCGCACGTGAAACTGTACCAGGGCGTATCGTTCATCGCCCGCTCGCTCGGGGCGGGACGAGGTTTGGGTGGCAAAAAACGTCACCCGACGATAGAAGACGGCGTATGCATTTATGCAGGAACCACGATCATGGGCGGTGACACGGTGATCGGCGCGAATTCCACCATCGGCGCCAACGTTTTTCTTACAAAAAGCGTTCCACCCCATTCGCTGGTTTACTATGAGGAAAAAGAAGTTCGTGTTGTGCCGAAACGAAAACAGGAGGCTGCAACCGCAGGCGATGAATTTCAGAAATGAAAGCGGCCAATTCGTGTAGCCGCTTCGCTTTGCGAAGCGTAATACCTGCATGGCCGCAGAGATCCGCCAAGCGCGTCTCACAGGGACGCGTCTACAGTTGGTAGGGCGCGACCGCCGGGCGCACCGAAGATTACCAGCATGAGCATGAGCACGAGTAAGATTAAAAGAAGAGGAAGTATTGATGATCTACCTTGATTACAACGCCACTACACCATTATGCGATGCAGCGCGCGAAGCGATGCTGCCGTATCTGAATGGCCATTTCGGTAATCCATCCAGTGTCCACGCTGCTGGCCGCGAGACGCGTGCTGCCGTTGACAACGCCCGCGACAAGATCGCCGCGCTTCTGCACGCCAGGCCCGGCGAGATCATTTTCAACAGTGGCGCTACTGAATCATGCAACCTGGGTGTCCTCGGCTTGGCACGATCTACATCAGCTGGCGCTGTAGTCTCGGCGAAGGCGGGCCATATCATTTCAAACAAAGCTGAACATCACGCCGTGCTTCACGCAGTCGAACACCTTGAGAATCACGAAGGTTTTGAAGTTACCTGGCTCAATGTTTCCAAAGCCGGAATAGTCGATCTGGATCAGCTCGCCGACTCGATTCGGCCTGATACCAAACTCGTTTCGATCATGACGGCGAATAACGAGACCGGAGTCATCCAGCCGATGCCCGAAATTTCACGAATATGCCGCGAGCGCGGCGTGCTGCTTCACAGCGATATGGTTCAGGCGTTCGGCAAATGCGATACCGATATCTCGTTAGTCGATGCCGGCAGTTTTGCGTCGCACAAATTTTACGGTCCAAAGGGAACGGGATTTCTATTTTTGCGAAGCGGTTTGCCGATTCAACCAATCATGTTCGGGGGCGCGCACGAAAATCAGCGGCGCCCCGGGACGGAAAACGTCGCCGGTGTAGCGGGAATGGCCGCAGCCGCGGAGTGGGTTTTGAGCGACACCGATGCGGAGAAACAACGCGAGGCGCGATTGCGTGATGATCTTTGGGTACGCATTGCGAAACTTTTCCCGGATGCGGAGCAAAATGGCGATCCAGTTCATCGCCTCGGTAACACGCTCAATGTAAGTTTCATCGGCGTTGATTCGGAGACGATGCTGATGGCGCTGGATCTGGAAGGCGTTTGTGCATCGAGCGGCTCGGCGTGCATGGTTGGCTCGGTGAGGGCATCGCATGTTTTACTCGCGATGGGTTTGCCCATGGAAAACGCCAGATCGGCCATTCGTTTCTCCCTTGGGAGACGGACCACCGCGGAAGAAATTGCCCATGCAGCCGATGCACTTGCCCGAATCGCGAAGCGAACCAAAGACGCACGCGAATATGCCGTCGCTTAGGCAGCTCGAGTTCACGTTCACAGCATCGACGATTCGCGTTGGCACGCGTGGCGATGTTCAAGATGGAACGCCTTGTCCTCAACGGGTTGGTAACAAATTTGCGCCTTCCGCGTCCGATAAGACGTCGTCGTCTGAGAAGCCGATCCACCTCGGCCCTGTATCGACGTTTGAAACGACGCTTGTAGGGCAAGCGCTCCGGCTGCCAGCTGCTTCGACGGCAACCGGAGCGGTTACCCTGCAATTACGCGGCCGCGACGCCGCTCTGGAAAGAGCAGCACACGAGTTGTTGTGCTCGTTAGGTGCGAAACGGATCGCAACAGAACTTCGGGTTGAATGGAATTCGCGCCTCCAAACCGCCGCAGGGCGCGCCGATTATCCTCAGAAACTCATTTCGCTAAACCCGCGCCTGATTGAGCATCCCGAGGAAATCGATCGCACGCTGCGTCATGAGCTTGCTCATGTGCTTGCGGAATTTCGAAAAAAAAATCGGCGGCGAATTTCACCGCATGGGCCCGAGTGGCAGCAGGCTTGTCGCGATTTGGGAATCGCGGGTGAAAAGCGCTGTCATACGTTGCCGTTTCCAGCGAAGCGTTATGCGCAACGTTTCATCTATCGTTGCCCGAATTGCCGGCGTGATTTCCCGCGCGTTCGAAAACTCAAGCGCAGAGTCGCATGTCTCGCCTGTTGCCGCGCACATAACCGCGGCCAGTTCCATGTCCGTTTTCAACTGAAGCTGACAAAGGCGCGCTATCCCCGTGATTCGTTTGATTAGTTCGACCGGCTTGTCTTAGCGGCCATACCTTTTGTTTTTCAAACCGCGGCGGAACATCGCCGTAGTGAACAACCCGGCAAGTGTACTGTTGATTCCGCGGTCATATTTTAGACTGCGGCGCCGCTGCGCCGCTTTTTCGGCGACAAGCAGATCGTTTGCCGAACTAGTTAAACATTAATTTTGCGCGCGCGCGCTTACTCACTTTCTCGCCATTGGCGCGGGATTTGACTGCTCTTCATATCAGCAGCGGCGACACATCCGTGAATGTTACATGGTCCGAATCAGAGACGAAAAGTTGCTTTTCATTTTCGCGACGGACCGGGCGGCATAACACCGAAACATACTGATGTTCGGGAATTGCCGGAAATGTAATTGGGCACAGGATGGGAGTCGTTAATGCAAATACTTGCGAGCCAAATTGCTGAGGAATTGAAGAAGGCGAACCATTGCGCCGTGTACGAACCTGATTTGACGCGGGTTTGGCCGAACAACGGCAAGAAACGTGAAGCCAAGGTCGCTTTGTTTGCCCGACAGAATGGCTGGCGACTTCGTTTCTACAAGGACGGCTTCTGCGCGATCTTTGATAAAGCGCCGTCTATTTGAGTTTATCAGTGCCTGTAGCGGCGCTCTTTGAGCGCCGAAATCATGACCGATTTCCCACTTGGGGGTCGGACACCGCCATTCTGCGGTCAAACTCCACTCTCGTTAGGCAACAATAAGGCGGATCGAGCTCTCCGATCGAAGATTCGCCGTGGCGAAGCTCGATGGCATTCCCTCACCGAAGGCGCAATTGCCGACCTTTCTATGTCAACTCGCACCGAGATCGCTGATACAAATTCGTCCCTTCCCACCTCAGCGGTCGGAGACCGTCGCTACAGTTCATCCGTGCTCCCTTTTTCCGCTTTCTGTCCGCGCAATTTCGCCTGGATAAACATATCGATGTCGCCATCCATCACCGCTTGCACGTTGCTGGTTTCGGCACCTGTACGGTGATCTTTGACCATTTGATAGGGCTGAAACACGTACGAGCGAATTTGATTTCCCCACGCAATTTCGCCCTTCTCACCGTATTGACGCTCTATCTCGGCGCGTTTCTTGTCTTCCTCGAGCTGATAAAGTTTTGCTTTTAACATTTTCATCGCCAGATCGCGGTTGCGTCCCTGGCTGCGCTCGGCCTGACAGGCCACAACAATTCCGGTCGGTTTATGCAAAATTCGCACCGCAGTTTCCACCTTGTTGACGTTCTGTCCGCCTTTACCCCCGCTGCGAAATGTGCCGATCTCAAGATCCGCCGGATTAATTTCAATCGGCGCAGTGTCCCCGATTTCAGCCACAACATCCACGCTCGCAAACGAGGTGTGTCGCCGTTTATTTGCGTCAAACGGCGAGATGCGCACCAGCCGGTGCACGCCGCGTTCGGTTTGCAGATGTCCGTAGCCGTACTCGCCCGTCACAAGCAAAGTCACCGATTTGATCCCCACTTCTTCGCCCTGTTGAATGTCCACCGTTTCGGATTTGAAACCGCTGCGCTCGATCCACCTTTGATACATCCGAAGTAACATGTCGGCCCAATCGCAGGATTCCGTTCCGCCCGCACCGGAATGAATTGTCACAAATGCGTTGGCGCGATCGTTTTCACCGGACAAAAACTGGCGAAGCTCAAACTCGTCCAGCTTGTGAGCCAATCGATCGTGTTCGACCGCCACTTCTTTCTCCGCCTGCGCGCGATGCGCCGGATCGCTTTCTTCGGCGGCGAGCTCCTGCAACGCGCTGAAATCTTCGATCTCCCG
>DATDFM010000039.1:0-32383 GCA_036522635.1 Candidatus Udaeobacter sp.
AGTGACTTCCAGTTCTCCGCCTTCGCTTTGCCTACCAACCGGTTGAACTGATCCTGGCCCCTGAAGACGGTGCTAAACGGCAAGCGCGATTCCGACGCTATTCCGGCAGAGCAAATTAAAAACAGTATGATGCAGACGGTCCAACTCCGCATGAGAAGAGACGTACTGAACGCGGGATGCCGAAAGTTACAAGGCCAAAAAGGGAAGGCCGCCCAGAGGGCGCCCGCAAAGATCTGTGTGGAGTTTGTAACGTTTTAACACTTTCCACTTTGTAACTGTCTCATATCCTTCTAAGACCGTGCCAATCCGCTTTCCTAAAAAGAAACGGCGAAATATCGTTCGCCAGACGCCACACGACGAAAATTCAGTTCCAGCGGGGCGCGATTCGACCCGTGTTCGGCTGCGTCCGCGATCCGATTGGCACAAACGCAATTTCCTGACGAGCGTTTTGATTCCATCGCTGTTCGTGAAGCGCTCCGGCGAATATGTGCCGCCGCAATTTCCGAAGATTCGCGAAGGCGAGATCTGCATTACCTGGATCGGTCACGCCTCATTTCTCATCCAAACGCACGAGGTCAACGTCTTAATCGATCCGATTTGGTCGAAATGGCTCAAGGTCATCAAACGATTGAAACAACCCGGCTTCGAAATTCATCATCTGCCTTCCATTGACTTTGTATTGGTGACGCATGCGCATTTTGATCATCTTGACCGGCGCACGTTGCGGCGCGTGGCTGCGAACCAGCCTATTGTGGTTCCAACCGGCGTGGGGAATCTGGTTCACGATCTCGGGTTCCATATCGTGCACGAACTCGATTACTGGCAAACTGTAGAGCTCGGTCCACTCAGGATTTCGCTCACGCCATGTCAGCATTGGGGCGCCCGGTTTCTTACCGATTTGCACCGTGATTTCGGGGGATTTGTGATCGCATCGAACGGTCGCACGATTTTTCATTGTGGTGACACAGCTTATTTCCCGGGCTTCAAAGAAATCGGCGACCGCTTCACTGTCGACCTGGCGTTACTTCCCATTGGTGCCTACGAAGCGCCTACCGGGCGTGAAGTTCATATGAACCCCGAAGAGGCGGTAAGAGCTTTCCTGGAATTGCGGGCCAAAACGCTAATCCCAATGCACTATGGCACGTTCCCTCTGGGTTTCGAACCGCTCCACGAACCGCCACAGCGATTGCTTGCCGCGGCACGCGCGCACGGAATCGCGGAAAAAGTGCTTGTGATGACTGAAGGCAAGCCGGTCGTGCTGTGAAGAAGAAGAAAACGCCGAACGCTGATCGCCGAGCGGCGATGGTTCAATGGACACGACCTAATAGCGTGCACGAAGATGCCCCGCGGTACGGTCCTCTCTCGAAAATAGATTCAACTTCCAACGCCCAACACTCAACGCCCAACGCTCAATTGATAAGCAAGATCCGCTTCGATCTGGAAGAGCGACTACTCGATTTCAGTGTGCGGATTATCCGATTGGTTGACGCACTGCCAAACACGCGAGCCGCAAACCACATTGCGGGCCAGCTTCTTCGATGTGGCACCTCAACTTATGGCAATCACGGTGAAGTCGAAGCTGCCGAATCCCGCAAAGATTTCGTTCACAAGTTGAAGGTCTGTCTGAAGGAATTGAAGGAGACTCGTCACTGGCTACGGCTGATCGGAAAGTCGTCGATGCTACCGGAAACGAAAATGACCTCGATGCTCAACGAGACTGAAGAACTCATCAAAATTTTCTTCTCCAGCGTTCGAACAGCCGAAAAAAATCCGAAATGACGATTCGAGTTCTTTCTTTGAACGTTGGGCGTTGGGCGTTGGGCGTCGGGCGTTTTCAGCTTTAAATGTCCCTTTCGCGCTCCACGCGTACGGAAATCCTTGGCGCGCTTTCGGCCGGACTACTCGTCGTTGCATTTTGCCTGATCCTGCTGTGGCATAATCCTCTCGTCTTTTGGAATGACGATTATGAGTTGTCGGTGTTGCCGGTGTTCGCCGACATGGCGCGTAGTTGGTCCGAGGGACATTGGCCGATTCTAAGTCCGTATTCCTGGGTCTGCGGTAATTTCGCTGGCGAATTTCAGTACGGCACGTTTTCCATATTCGTGAATGCAGCGGTAGTTTTGATCTGGAAATTTCCTCTGACTTTTCCACAGCAAGCCGCTGCACTGTCAATCGTTCACCTATTCGCTCTCGCGGCTGGGGGATTTTTACTTGCACGCGGCCGACGTTTTTCCGTGGCCTTGTCCATCTTTGTGGCGCTGATCGCCTCGTTAGGCGGCTGGATCATTTGTTGGGGAGCGACCGATTGGTTCGGTGCGCTCGGGGCCTTCACCTGGCTGCCATGGGCGTGGTGGGGTGCGGAACGCGCTTTAGATTCGCGACGAACTATATGGCGATTCCTTTGGCCCGCGCCATTCGTTTATCTCCTGGTTACCGGTGGATTTCCATACACGGTTTTGATGCTGTTGCTCCTCATTGCGTGGTTGTCGATCAAAACAATATGCGAGCTCCGCGATGGCCGGGACATTAAAGTTTGCGCGTTGGCGGTCTTGCCGATGCTTTTTGGCATTGCGTTAGGATTTGGATTATCGGCGCCGGCGTGGTTGGCGCTTCTTGATCTGGTTCAGGGTTCAGCACGGGAATTACAGTCAGCGGCAGCACATTGGCAGTGGCGCGTTCCACCTGCCGCGTTGCCGGGATTGATTCTTCCATCGTGGACGGTCAACTGGACCGATTTCTCAACGCGTAACCGGCCACATACCGCGGTCGAATTGGCTTGTGGCTTGGTGGCTCCCGCCGCACTTATCGCCGGTCTGGTGTGGCGTGGCGGACGACTGGTCAGGCAAATCAAATGGGAACTGGTTCTGCTCTTGATCGTGCTTTTGCTCTGTATGATTCCAACTGCCGGTATGTTTCGTTGGAGTTTTCGATGGCTCCCGTTTTTCCACCTCGTCCTGGCGATCTGCGCGGCGGAGGTGCTGCGACTCAAACCGGGACCAGCAACCTCCGCTACGGCCGCATTGGGACTCATCGTTTTGACCAGCGTTGCCGGGATGATTTTTCACACGACTGGTTCGTACGCGATCCCACTCGCTTGGATCTTTCTTGGATTGGCGCTGGTTTGGTTTTGTTTGGAATTCGCGTTACGCGATTCCGAATTGCGGCAGTGGTTGCCCGCAACGATTACATTTTGCACGTTGCTCGCGACGTATCTCTGCATGCCGACAAACTGCGGAGTTCCCAGATATAATTTTACCCAGGGACTGCTTAAGCCCGCGCCTCTGGATCCGCAGCGACTTTATCTCAGCGTTTATCCGTGGGCGGAGCTTACCTATGCCATGACAAACAAACCGCAACCGGTCGGCCAAACACTACGACCGGGAAGCACCTCGATGTGGGCACGGTTGCGATTCATCAATGGTTACAGTCCGATCCGCGCCGCAGGTGTTGCGCGCGAATTTTCAACCAGCATTCATGGTGAAATTAATCCAGACGTAGGAAGCCATTTACTGAGTCAGCAGGCTGGCAGAGATGGCGAGCTGGCTTTGATGGGCGTCGACGGGATTGTCGTAGCACAGGAACTGAGCATTACACCACAGCCAAGTTCTGAATGGGAACTGGTCGTTTCAACCGATGAAGGGAACGTGTTTCATCGCCGCGGTGCGCCGTTCTCGCGTGCGCGCTCGATCAACTTCATTGATTCGCGACCTAACGAACAATTTGCTTTGGCGACAATCTCACGAATTGATGATTCCCGAAATTTCGTCGAAGCAGACATTAATGTTCCAGCTGGTGGTCAGCCCGCTCTTCTGACATTTTCGCGTCCATATTTTCGCGGATATACTGCGCGGATTGGCGATCAGAAACTCCGCATAACATCGTATCGTGGATTATTTCCAATTCTGGAAATTCCAGCAGGTACGCATGGACGGCTTACTCTTGCTTATCGGCCGGCGTGGTTGGTGTGGGGAGGTGGCTTGGCTGTCGCTTGCGGATTAATCGTGCTTTTCGGCGTTGTCGCCGCGTGTCGCTACTCGTCTTCGGTCGGAAGGGAATCGCTCCCGTGATTTTTGTTTTTGCCCCTTTCGTTTCGGCCGCCGCTGGACGCTATCGATTCCAGGATGATCCCAAGACAACGGTAAATTAGCTCAGGCTCAGTCATGTCGGAATATCTGACATCCGCATTGCACGGCATGAAGTGTGTTCGGTAAATCCGATCAATGTCAGCGCCCACGCAATACGTATCCAAGAGCCAACGGTTTTCGTCTCGGAAACATTCCTCGATGCGGGCTGCTTGCTCTGCAGAAAGCATTTCGATGTTCCTTGATCGAAACTTTTTCGGCAGCGCGCGCGTCAAGGCGAGCATCAGCCGGTTGTCGTGAACGTCAGAGAAAAGATGCGGATTCTTCGATAGCGCGTGGAGAACCGATACATCGAGACTCGGATTTCGGGCCTCGCTTTCAAACCGATACTCTTTCTCGGGAAGACCAAGCAGATTGAAAAAGTCCCGAGCAGGACTTCCGCCGGCCAGCAATTCAGGAATCAAGAATCGGACGTGGAAATTTGCCGATGGAAGGGTGTTTTTCCAGATTTCGATATCGCGCCGGAAAGCTGGTGTGCAGGAGTCGAGGCATCGAGCAACAAAATCGTTGAGCGACGCTCCGGTTTTCAAGCCCCACTGCTTCCAAGCCGATGGTATCCATTGCAGTTGCGGACGAAGGTAAAAAACTACTGAGAGGTCGCACTGACTTTCGAGTCCTGCCAATAAGTCGGCCATTCCGGGATTAGCCAGGTTTTCGGAGCTCAGGATCGCGACATGATTTCCTTTGCGCTTTAGCAGCGGTGTAATTTCCGCGCGGAGTCTGCCCGTGAGATTTTCCGATTGCTTTCGGGCCTGCTCGAGAGACCAAATCGAAGAGCCGACAAGATCAGCAGCTGTTCGCGCAATCTTTAAGTCTTTATCGAAAACAAAAACATTATCTTTTTGCAAGGTGCGAAAATTCTGGAAAAGCGCGGTGCGAATGCTTGCGCTTCCGCACTTCGCGAATCCCGCGTGGATAAAGAGGCGCGATCTCACATGCAGCGGCTTAAGGCGGCGCGCTTATGACAGGCGCGGCGCTCAGAGGTCTTGGGGATTTTCCAGCAACTCAATGACGCGTTTGAGCAAACGACTGGCGCCGCCGCCATCGATGCTGCGATGATCGAAGCTTAAAGTGATTTGCGCTTCGGTTTTGGGTACGAATTCGTTTTTTGTTTCGTCCCACGACGGAACCTTTTTGCCGCTGCCAAGACCGAGCAGCAAGGTTTGATCGGGCAGGGGAATCGGCGTGCCCCATTCCATTCCGAAAATCCCGAAGTTGGAAACGGTAGCGATACCACCGGCCTGCATGTCAGGCGAAATCCGCCGTTGGCGCGCGAGCTCGATCAATTCTTTGTATTTCGCGGTGAGATCGGCGAGCGAGGTTTTGTCCGCGGCACGAACCACCGGCACCATGATTCCATCTTCAGCTTCAACCGCAATTCCAACATCTATCGAATTCGATTGCACTACACGGGTTCCGATGAATTTCGCCGCGGCCGCTGGGTTCTCTGCCAAGGCGAGCGCGAGAGCACGCAGCGCGTAAAGGCCGAGGCCAGGCTTCGGATCACGCGATTGTCGATCCTGTAGCGCCGGATCGAGGTTCGCTGATGATCCGATGGTTGAAAGAGGACGTGTCCAGCTGCGACGCATCGCATCGGCCACGCCGGAGCGAATCTTGGAAGCCTCTTGCGCGGTTTGATTGTCAATTCTCTGCAGAAAAGTTTCGAGGTCTTTGATTGTCACCCGGTTGCCGGCGCCGGTTCCCATGATTCCTGCAAGATCGGCGGTCGTGAGCTGCAATTCAGCCATACGCGCGCGCACGCGGGGAGACATAAAGCTTGCACCTTTTGTAATCGCAGGAACCGGCAAACCGCCAACTCGGTCCCCGTTTCCATCGCGCGGGATGATCTTTTTTTCCCGCGCCGGCGCGACTTCCTGATCGGCGCGCACAGGAATTTCTTCCGCGACCTCTTCCTGCGGCGGAGTTGATGGAGCGACTTTGGCGAAGCGCGCAGCGTCTTGTTCGCTTGCTTCAACGTAGCCGAGTACTGCACCGACGGGGTAAGTCTCCTTCAACTGCACGGTAATTTTGTCGATCTTGCCCTTGCACGGCGTAGTCACGCCCATGACCGCTTTGTTCGTCTCGACGTCGATGATTTCCTGATCCTCCCCAACTTCATCGCCAGATTTGACCTTGATGTCGACGATGGTGGCTTCGGCGATGGATTCGCCAAGCTGCGGCATGATGATCGGGACTTGCGGCATAGATTCTTACTCTCGAAGTAACGCGCGCGCTTTCGCAACGATTTTTTTCGCGTTCGGCCGGTGCGCGCTCCAAAGATTGGGATGATAAGGAATCGGTGTGTCCTTCGCGTTAAGGCGTTCGGGCGCGGCGTCGAGCAGATGAAAGCCGTGACTCGTGACTCGGGCGATCACCTCCGCCGTCGTGCCGCCCCAGGGAAATGATTCGCCGACGCAAAGCAAACGACCGGTACGCGCGACGGATGCAAGCACAGTGTCGGTGTCCAACGGTTTGACCGTGCGTAAATCGACAATTTCAACCTCGAGCCCTTCGCGCGAGAGTTCCTCCGCAGCCGCCAGGGATTCCTGCGTCATTGCGCTATAACTCACGATCGTGAGATCGCGGCCTTCGCGCGCAACACGCGCACGTCCGGTTGGTAAACCTTTGTCCGGCAATTTGTCGGACTTGAGATGGTAATAGAGATATTTGTGTTCGCAGTAAACGACAGGATCGTCGATTCCAACAGCTTCTATCAACATCGTGTAAGCGTCTTCTACTGTTGCCGGCGTCATCACGATGAGCCCCGGATAATGCGCGTAAAGCGATTCCATCGATTGGCTGTGAAACGGACCGCTCCCTTTTGTTCCACCCGACGGCAAACGCACCGTGATCGGCACCGAAACGCCTGTTCGCCAATAATGCGTGCCCGCGTTGTTGAGAATCTGGTTCAGGGCGATGCTTGAGAAGTCCGCAAACTGCATTTCTACAATGGGCCGCATTCCCTGCATCGCAGCGCCAATGGCAGTGCCGACGATTGCATCTTCACTAATCGGTGCGTTCAGTACGCGCCCGGGAAATTCCTTTGCCAGACCTTTCGTCGCCTTGAACGCGCCACCAAATGCCCCGCCGACATCCTGTCCGTAGATGAAAACACGATCATCTTCGCGCAGCAGTTTTGCCTGTGCTTCGCGAATCGCTTCCAGATAAGTGATGCTCATGGTCAGAATGACGAAATCCGAAGTCCGAACGCCGAAACAATGACGAAATCCGAATTACAAAAGCCTGTGCCTGGAACATTCGTCATTTGAACCTGCGAAATTCCTTGGTCATTCGATATTCGTGTTCCGTCATTCATTTCCTTCTGCGTGATCGACGAACTCGCGGGTTGATAGCGCGCACCAATCTTCTTTGTTCGCTTCGGGCACTGGTTCCTTTTGAGCGGTGGCAACGGCCTCATCCACCTGCGCGACGGCGTCTTTGCGCCATTGCGTCAGTGTGTCTGGATCCAGCAGATTGGATTCGATGATCGTTTGCTCGGCGAGCTTTAAACAATCCCGCGCAAACGGCTGACTCTTCATTTCTTCTGACACATAGCTGGCATCATCATGTTCGCCATGGCCTGAAAGGCGCAACACCGAAGCGACGACCAACTGTGGCGGACGCCCTGCGCGCGCCCGTTTTACCCCGCCGCCAATGACATCGAGGCACGCGGCAAGATCTGTTCCGTCCACACTATAACCTTCGAATCCGTATCCGATCGCACGTTCGACCAAATCATCGCAGGCAAACTCGCGATCGTTAGGCGTCGAGTAGGCATAATGATTATTTGTCGCAACGATCACAAGCGGCACTTGTTCCACGGCGGCAATGTTCATTCCTTCGTGGAAGGCACCGGTTTGCATTCCGCCTTCGCCGATACACGTCAGGCCTACGAAATCCTTTTCTCCCCTAAATCGCTTGGCGATCAGTGCGCCAACGGTAACAGAAACCATTGCGCCGAGATGACTGATCATTGCCAATTCGTTGTCGCGCGGATGCCCTCGATGAATATTGCCGTCACGGCCGCGCATCGGACCCAGACGCGAGCCAAGGTAGGTACGGGTCACGTCCACTAGCGGTTCGCCAAACGCAGATCGTCCGGCTTGGTCGCGAATCAAGGGCGCAAAGATGTCGCCTTTTTCCAAAAACAAACCACATGCGACGCTGACCGCTTCCTGGCCCTTACCAATGTAAACGCCGCCGGTGATCTGGCCGCCGCGATAAAGACTGACCAGCTTTTCCTCAAGCGTGCGCGCCAACAGCATCCAGCGAAATGCTTCCAAAAAACGCTCGTGAGGAGGCGTTGTCTTGCCGACGCTCGCTTCGCCTACCGATATCGGCGCGCGTTTTTTTCTTTTTGATTTTGCGGTCCGCTGCGCCGTCTGAAGCATCGCGTCATTTTAGCCAAGATCGGCAAGTGCGCGCAAAGTTTTTTGCGGCTGTTCTTCTGCGGGGAGCGCAGGCTGCTAGCCTGTTCTTTTCGGCAGCCTGCCGTAAAGCCCGTGGTGCAATTCCAATTTCGCTTCGCTTAAAAATGTCGTCGGCAAGCTGCCGACGACTGCAGGCTCGCAGCCTGTGCTCCCCAGAGAAAGCTACCGAGCTGCGAAGGCGAGCCGGTGCTGCGTCGGCGCATGCGCATTACCGTTTGAAGCTGGTTCAGTGACAGGTTGTGCCTGGGCCGTCAGTTTGACCCCGACCAACTTGCTTACCCCGCGTTCTTCCATCGTCACGCCATACAGGACATCGGCCTTGGCGATCGTCCGTTTGTTGTGCGTGATGATAATGAATTGGCTTTGCTGCACGAACCGGTCCAGCACGCTAGTGAAACAGTTAATGTTGTTTTCATCGAGTGGTGCATCCACTTCGTCGAGAATGCAAAATGGGCTTGGGCGCACCATATAAATCGCAAACAGCAGCGCCACGGCCGTCATCGCCCGTTCGCCGCCACTCAATAACGACACGCTTTGCAATTGTTTCCCCGGCGGCTTGGCTGTGATTTCGATGCCGCAGTTCAGCGGATCGTTTTCATCCAGCAATGCCAAGTCCGCGCGACCACCACGAAATAGCTCACCGAACATTTCCCGGAAATTCGTCCGGACTTGTTCGAAGGTTTCCGCGAATAATTTTCGTGTTGTGGCGTTGATTCGCGCGATGACGTCGAGGAGCTCACGTTGGGAATTGGTAAGATCGGTGTTTTGCGTCTCCAGGAACTTATAGCGCTCCTCCAATTCATCGTACTCGTGCACTGCCTCGAGATTCACCGGTCCCATGTTGTCCAGTTGTTTTCTAAGCTCAGCAATAAGTCCTTCCAGATCTATCTCCGGCGAGCGCACGCGCTCTCGCGTGCCAGGTTCCGCCCCTTCGGCGAACATGTTTGTCGACTGGTAGGCATCAGCGGGCCGCTCTTGATCGTCGCTTGGAGTTTCCTCGTCGGTGAGGCCGCCGGCGTCGGCACGCGAGCCGGGTGCGCTCCCCAAATCATCTGTGCTCGCGCGCTTCTTCAATTGCGTGCGCAGGATTTTTTCGAATGCGAACTGGTCTGCTGCAAATCCGCGAAGATCGATCTGGTAACTGCGGGAAATATGTTCGAGGAGATTGTCGATCTTCATCTGGAATTGCGATTCCCTGACTTGTACCTGTGCGCGGCGGTCCTGTAACTCGCCTAACGAGTCTCGTACACGCCGCACCTCGCTTTCGTGATCGGAAACTGCCGCAAGTTGTCTGGCGCGCTGGCTGGCAATTTTCGTGGCATTCGCTTGTGCCCCAGCACGCTGCGCCGTTTGAACTTCGATGAGCTTTTCAGATTGGCGCGATTCGCCGGCCTGTATAGCTAACCTCCGTTCGTACATCGCAGCGTCGGCCTGTCTCATTGTGATCAACTCGGCCAATTCGGAATCACGTGCGCTTAATGGTTCGCGTTGCGCAATTAAATTTTCATGCCTTTGACGATCGGTTGCGACGCCGAGCCGCAATTCATTGGTTCTCTCAGTCAATTCTTCCTCGCGCAGTACTGTCTGTTTCTGTGCGGCTTCGAATGCGCCTAACTCGGTCTTGTGACCCGCCAACTGCTCGCGCGCCGATTGAAGATCCCCCTCGATACGCGCAATGCGTTCGTCGGCAGCCGCTACCTGGCGCTCCAAGGCGATCTTTTCCGACTGCAAAGTATCGATTTTGCGCCCAGCCTCGCTTAATTCGCGGTGAAGCCGCGAAGCGGTTTCAAGAGCGGTTTTGGCTTCGTCCAGGCTGGTGCTGACTAAATCGCGCTGCTTTGCCAGAGCAGCTTCTTCTTTTGCCAGATCTATGATTTGGGCTTTGCGTTCGAGTAAAGAGGCTGCGCGGGCTTCGCTGCTTCCTGTAAAAACAATTCCCTGTCGAGAAACATATTCCCCGGCGAGCGTGGCCATCGCCAGAGCAGGTTCTTGCTTTTTGCACTCGAGCGCACGTTCCAGTTCTTCAAAAATGACCACGTCACCGAGCAAACCCGCGACGAGTGGATCCAGTAGTTCGGGTGCTTTTACTTTGTCGGTAGCCCACGCGAGCGCCTCCGCTGGCAAAGATCTTTGCGCCGGTCGAAATGCGGTTTGCGTCAGGTTCGGAATAAGCAGCGCGGCATTGCCAAGTTTGTTTTTCTTCAGGTGGCCGATGATTTCCGAAACAACTTTCGCATTTTTTAAGATGATGGTGTGCAGGTTACGGCCCAGCGCTGCTTCGATCGCCTGAATGAATTTTGGGTGCACGTCGAGTTGTGCCACGAGCGAACCGGCAATTGCGCTGCGAAATTCTTCGGGACCGCTTTTGAGCAAAGCTTGTGAACCTTCGGCGAGACCTTCACCCTCTTCATTCAGCTGGCGCAACACGTCCAGGCGCGACCGCTTCTCGGCGAGCGTGCGATGGAGCGTCGCAAGATCCTGTTCCGCTTGAGCGAGTAGTTTCTCTTTTTCGCGAAGGGTGGTCTCGATGTCGATCGGTTCGGTCGGTGCCGTTTTGAGCGAGATAGCAATCTGGCCGACGATTTTTTCGCGCTCTTTGATCAGCAGCTCGATCTCCGTTACGAGTTGTTCGATTTGCGCCTGAGTCAATTGACGGCGCGCCTTGGTTCCAGTGAGTTCCTCTTCGAGCGCCGAGATCCGGCTCTCGGATTTAGAGAGTGCCAGTTGCAATTCCTGCAACCGCGTCACGCGATCGGTCCGCTTCCTGTGGATCTCTCCGGCGAGGGCGGACAACTCCGTGAGCTCGGCTTCCTTTTCTTTCAATTGCTGCTCGATTTCGGCGATGGAATTGTTGGTTTGTTTGATTTGGGCCGCCTGCTGATTGCGTTTGTTTTCAGCCTCAGCGACTTCGCGTTGCGCGCGTTCGATCAGCTCGGCCAGTTCCTCCGCGCGCTGGCGATTGAACTCGATTCGGTTACGGTGCGTTGCAATCTCGCCATCCAATCGCTGGACTTCTGCGCGCGACTCGGCGATTGCCCTGTCGATTTCATCGAGCGCGACGCGTTCTTCCGCGAGAGCATTTTCGCCCTTGTCGATTTGCGCGCGCGCCGTTTTTTCGGTTTCCATCAAACGCTCGATTTCTTCCCGCGACGCCGCGAGGTCGTGATCGAACGAAGCCAGTTGTTTGTAAGCATGATGCGTGTCAAGCACGCGTAGATCTGCGTGCAACGCCTGATAGCGACGGGCTTTCCCCGCCTGCCGTTGAAGGGAACCGATCTGGCGTTTTACTTCTTTGATCACATCGCCGATGCGCAACAGGTTCGTTTCCGTTGCCTCGAGTTTTCGGAGCGCCTCGCGTTTTTGCGTTTTATACTTGGTGATTCCGGCTGCTTCTTCGAAAACCGCGCGGCGATCTTCGGGACGCGAACTCAAAATCATGTCGATTCTGCCTTGCTCCATCATGGAGTAGGAGGTCCGCGCGATCCCGGTGTCTGCGAAAAGACTTTGAATGTCTTTAAGGCGGCACGGTGTTTTGTTTAACAAGTATTCGGAATTTCCGTCGCGATAAACGCGGCGCGTCACGCGGACGTCATGCCATTCGATTCCGAATTCTTCAGCGCAATCGCTGAACGTGAGCGAGACCTCTGCGAATCCTACCGGTTTGCGTGTATCGGCGCCATTAAAGATCACATCCGCCATTTCGTCGCCGCGGAGGGATTTGGCGGATTGCTCGCCCAGAGCCCATTTTACAGCGTCGAGCACATTGGATTTTCCGCATCCGTTCGGGCCGACTATCGCGGTGACGCCTTCATGAAAATTGAAGACAGTTTTATCGGCAAACGATTTGAAGCCGAATAGCTCGAGCGATTGTAAATGCATTTTGGGCCAAACCCCGGGCCTTCGGAGCCCTCAATACAGCAGGCTCATTTGGGTTACAAGTCGAAAATCATACAATTTGCAGTGGTTTAGGCGTGATCCACCCACACGGTATTGTGGACAGAGGGGGCCTAACCGATTCGATAGCGCACCCGAATTGCAATTCCCACCCATTTCAAAAACACCCTCCTTGGCGCGTGGAACTTAACTCGCGCTCTTGCCTTAAACAACCCGATCACTGAGGATGCGCCGATGGGAAATGAATCGACGGGTTCCCTCGAACAAGCCGAGCGCGTTGATGATCAGTTGGTTCGCGGAATTGGAATTCCGTCGCTCACCGCGAATATCGTGAGCTCGACAATTGGCGCTGGAATTTTTGTGATTCCGGCAACGGTCGCGAAAGGGTTGGGATCCGCCGCGCCGCTCGCATTTGTCTGCTGCGCGGTTGCCATGGTTCTATTCGTGACATGTTTCGCGATCGCGGGCAGCCGCGTTTCATTGACCGGCGGACTTTACGCGTATGTCGAAGTCGCGTTTGGCCGATATGTCGGGTTCCTCGCGGGAATGCTCTATTTTCTAACTGCACTAGGTGCAGTTGCTGGCGTCGTAAACGTATTGGCAGATTCCGTCGCCCTGGTGGTGCCATTCCTCGCCGGTCCAATCATGCGAAGGGTCGTCATGTTCGCCGTCTATGGTTCTCTCGTGTTAATCAACATCCGTGGCGTCCGTCAGGGCGCCGGCGCGGTCACCATAATCACCGTCGCCAAACTTTTGCCGCTGCTGTTGTTCGTTTGTGTCGGGATATTTTTTATTCATGCGCCGAATCTGGCCTGGAGCGGTTGGCCAAGCAGCAAGTCGTTAGGCGACGCTGTTATCCTTTTGATCTTCGCGTTTGTGGGGATCGAGGTGGCATTGATTCCGAGCGGCGAAGTGAGGAATCCGGCCCGCACGGTCCCCCGTTCTGCTTACCTCGCGCTGGTGATCACGACAATTATCTACCTGATGATCCAACTGGTCGCGCAAGGGACGCTCGATGGCGACCTTGCAAATCATCCCGCTGCGCCTCTCGCTGAATCGGCGGCGACATTCCTCGGCAATGTGGGCCGGATGATCCTTCTAGCTGGCGCGAGCATCTCTGCATTTGGATTTGTCACGAGCGACATCCTGAGCTCTCCACGCATGATCTTTGCCTTCGGCCGCGACGGCGCATTGCCGGGGCTCTTCGCGCACGTGCATCCGCGATATCGGTCACCGGATATCGCTATCGTTACCTACGCAGCGCTCGCGTTCTTGCTCTCTATTAGCGGCACATTTGAGAAACTGGCGGTTCTCTCGAACGTGGCGGTTTTGTTGATGTATCTGCTTTGCTGCGCTGCTTGCTGGGTTTTGGTGTACCGGGATGTGCGCTCTGATGGGAAGCCCTTCAATTTCCCCGGAATGAAAATTGTGCCCGCGCTGGCGATTGTCGCTATCGTTTGGATTCTCTTTCACGCCACGGTTCGCGAATTCCTCGTGACTGGTATCGTGCTGGTGCTGTCATCGGTTTTGTACTTCGTACGAAGAAGCGTCGCGCGCAAAGGAACATAGGCATTCTTGCCTGTGAGCCGAGCAGGTTTGAAACCTGCCGGGCAAGCAGCGGCCAGCATGTCCGCTGGGCGCACAGACCACAGGCCTATATTCCACCGCTCGCATGTTCCTTGCGAAGGCGAGCTTTGTTGAGCATTGGGCGTTCGACGTTGAACGTTGAGCGTTTTCCTCCGAAGATTGCAGGCATGCGTCCAAATTATCTTGAGGATTATTATTCGTTCCTGCGATTCCCGAGCGTCTCGACTGACGACAAGTACAAGGAAAACCTGGTCGAGTGCGCAAATTGGCTGGTGAACAAGCTCAACAAGGTCGGTCTGCAAGCGCAGCTTGTATCTACGAAACGGCATCCCATTGTCTGGGCACGCAATGAACATCGGACCGGGCGCCCGACAGTTTTGATCTATGGCCATTACGATGTGCAGCCGCCGGATCCTCTGGAACTTTGGGATTCGCCTCCATTCGAGCCGGTCTTGAAGAACGGTTACGTTTTTGCGCGGGGCGCAACTGACAATAAGGGTCAGATCCTGTCGCACATCCTCGGAATTCAGGAAACAATCGAAGAGCATCGCGAGCTCCCGGTGAATTTACATTTGGTAATCGAAGGCGAAGAGGAAATCGGAAGTGGGAATCTCGGACCCTTTCTTAGTGAACATCGCGATGCACTGAAGTGCGATGTAGCAGTTATTTCGGACACCGGGATGATTGCGCGCGGCATTCCGACGCTGAGTTATGGGTTACGCGGCGTGACGGCGCTTGAGCTCAAAGTGACCGGTCCGAAAATGGATTTGCATTCGGGCGTGTTTGGCGGCGCAGTTCAGAATCCAATCACCGCATTGGCGCAAATGCTGGCTACACTTCACGATCGCGAAGGCCGCGTCGCTATCGCAGGATTCTACGATCGTGTCAAACCGCTTGAAAACTGGGAACGCCAAGCCTGGCGAAAGCTTCCGGTCGATGGCGACAAACTGATTCTGGAGGAGACAGGGGTGCCGGCGCTTTTTGGGGAGGCCGGATACAACTCAGTGGAACGCATCTGGGCGCGACCGACTGCCGAAATTAACGGAATCGGCGGCGGTTATCAGGGGCAGGGGACAAAAACCGTGATTCCCAGTCATGCATTTGCGAAACTGACGTTCCGTCTCGTTCCCGACCAGAATGGCGATGAAATTCTGGAACTGGCAAAAAGGCATTTGGAAAAAAATATGCCCAAGGGAGTTACGATCGACGTTGCCATGGGGCACACCGGTCCCTGGTATCTGACTAACCCTCACGACACATGGGGCGAAGCGGCACAACGTGCATTGGGCAAAGCTTTCAACCGCGACGCTGCGCTCATCCGCGAAGGCGGCAGTATCCCGATCGTCTCGGAATTCCGGGAAATTCTCGGCGTCGAAACACTGCTGATGGGACTCGCGCTACCCGATTGCCGTGCACACTCGCCTAACGAAAATTTTCCGCTCGAAAATCTCGAAGGCGGAATTCGCTTGAACAAAGCAATCCTCCAGGAACTCGCGTCTTCGTAGTCGGCTGTAGCGTGCGCTGTCCGTGGCGCATCCGCTCCAACTACTAGAATCGAATCTCCGCTGAGGACCGCGGACACAACAGCACCGACTTATGAAATGGCTTCTGATTCTTGTGATTTTGTTCGGTACCGTTCGCGTTACTCCTTCAGCCGAAGAGTCGTTAGGCACAAAGATCAAAAAGGTTCTCGAACCTGATCCAACTCCGAGTTCAAGCCGCAAACATCGGAAACGCTCGACTAAGAAAACGACGCCTACACCATCAGCGACGCCTTCTGCGAAACGAAAAAAAGCTTCACCGACGCCATCGCCAACGCCGAAAAGCAAATCAAAGCGGAAAAAAACAAGCCCGACGCCAACACCCGAACCCGAAGAAACTCCAACTGAAACGCCAGTGCCGTCGACACTCGAGCGTGGTTCGGGGAAGAAGGCCTGGCCGAACGTGAGTCTCTCGCCAGACCAAATCGACGGGTACGAAACTGATCCGGCAAAAGTTCGCGAGCTCCTCGATGCTGGCCTCGCACTGACAAAAGAAAATCTGGGTTACACCTATGGCTCTGCCGATCCAAAAAGCGGCGGCATGGATTGCTCTGGTTTTATTTATTATCTCCTGAAGCAGAACGGCTTTCCGGACGTGCCGCGTGATTCCAGCCAGCAATATGTCTGGGTTCGCAAAGCGGGAGATTTTTATGCGGTCCTGAGTCGGAAGGAAGATTCATTTGAATTCAACAATCTGAAGCCCGGCGATCTGCTTTTCTGGCGCGGCACCTACAACATCGATCGCGATCCGCCGATTACGCATACGATGATTTATCTGGGACGCGAAAAACGAACCAACAAGCGCGTCATGATTGGATCAAGCGACGGCCGCACTTATGATGGCAAACAACGTTGGGGCGTCAGTGTTTTCGATTTTAAAATGCCTCCACCACCGCAGAGTGGAGATGCCAAGATCAGCCCGGTGTTTGTTGGGTATGGACGGATTCCGGGATTGGTAACGGAATAAGGCTACTGATCTCCAACCGTTTCCACAACAGTCGGCGACGGTCTCGGTTTTGTCGCTGATGCAGACTGAACGGGAGAATGGTGAGTGCGCCGCTCGTAGGCTATGACCGCGATTGCGATTAAAATGAGCATCATGATAAGCACCACACGTTGTTCGTTCGCAGAGAGTTCAAAAATTCTGAGCAGACTTTTCATTTAGCGTTACGATCCGCGATAAAAGGTTTCGATTGGTGCCGGTATTATTTTCACCGAAGCGCTGCAACGAAATGCGCAGCATGAGGCCAGGCTTTTCACACATCTTTGGCTTTGTTTTCGAGTGCTTTCTCGGGTCATTAATCAGAGATTCTTCGCTTCGCTCAGAATGACAAGGAGAGTTGCGATTTATTTCTTCGCATAACAAACCGGATCTTTTATTCCAGCGTCGCGGAAAGCTTTGAGCCGCAAGAGACAGGAATCGCACTCCCCGCAGGCAAGGCCCTCGGGCGTCGGATCATAGCAACTGTGAGTGAGTGAAAAATCGACACCGATCTCGATTCCTTTGCGGATGATGTCAGCTTTGGAAAGTTTGATGAGCGGCGTGCGAATGTAAAAGCGTCGGCCTTCGATGCCGGCTTTAGTTCCTACCTCGGCGAGGTTCTCGAACGCTTGGATGAATTCTGGCCGGCAATCGGGGTAGCCACTGTAGTCGATTGCGTTTACGCCGATAAAAATGTCGTTGGCCTGAATCACTTCCGCCCAGGCGAGCGCGTACGCGAGAAAGATGGTGTTACGCGCGGGAACGTATGTGACAGGAATTCCGTGTGCAATTTCCGTTTCGGAACGCTGCTTCGGCACGGCGATGTCGTCAGTGAGCGCTGATCCGCCGAAAACGCGCAGGTCGATTTTTGCGATGCGATGGTCTTTTGCGCCTAACGAATTGGCAACGCGGCGAGCAGCTTCCATTTCGACCTGATGACGCTGGCCGTAATCCAATGACAGCGCATATGCTTTGTAGCCTTCCGCAATTGCTATTGCCAGCGTTGTGGTTGAATCGATTCCGCCACTCAAAAGAACGACTGCGGGCTTCATTTCGTAATTGCTTAAGACTTCGCACAGAGTCCACAAAGGACACCAACAAGGCTTAATGCGTTGTGATCGTTGCGGTCTTTGTGTGAACTCTGTTTAAACAGCTTCGTCTGGATACTTGGCACGGACGGTTAGCGCGATTCCGCCGCGCGCAGAGAATTGCGCGGTCACGATCACTTCTCGTGGGGAGCAGGCTTTGACGAAATCGTTAAGAATGTGGTTTGTCACCGCTTCATTGAATGCGTGCTCGTTGCGATACGAAGCGAGATAGAATTTCAGTGACTTGCTTTCGACGCACAGACGATCAGGCACGTAATCGATATCGATTCGGGCAAAATCGGGCTGACCGGTTACCGGACAAACCGAAGTGAAATCGTCTGTTTCAAAATGAATGTGGTAATTCCGTTGAGGAGCAGGGTTTGGAAACGTCTCCAGTGCGGCCTCGCCAGGTGAGGACGGTAACTTTGCATCACTATGCCCGAGCAATCTAAATGCGCCTGCGCGTTTTCGTTTTGCCACCGTGCTTAAAATCTACCGGAGCCGTTTCAGGTCAACCTGCGTAGAGGAGTTTGTGTCGAGCGCCTTCCGGAGCTCGCCTCGGCGAGCGCCGCTACAACGCTCAGCGATGATAGACGTCAATCGCCGCTACCCTTGCTGGAATGCGCGCAGATAGTCCGCGACGTCTGGATATTTCGCTGCCAGCGTTTCGACATCGCCGATTTCGACGTCAACTTTCTCTACGCCGGGCCATTCTGTGCTGGCGCCAAGGAACCACCGCCGCTGTCCGATGACGCGCGCAGTGTGGAACGTATTGCCGGGGATTAACAGCTGCACGCGTTGGCCGGCGCCAAGGTCCGGACCTACGATGACGTGTTCGCTTGTTCCGTTTTCGTGCAGCATGAGAACTTCAATCGGATCACCCAGGTAACGGTGATAAAGCTGATCATTGCGGATGCGATGGAGTCGCACGGGCGCATCCGGGGTGACCATGAAATACAATGCGGAGCCCGCCGGCCGGCCATCGAGAAACGGCGCCGGGAGGCCCCCTGGCGCAATTCGTTGATTGCTGATAAATGTAACGCGCACGAAACCGCACGTTGCATGAGGCTCGAGCTTGAGTAACGCGCGAACCTCTTCGGCACCCAAATCAGTGATCATTCGAGTTTGAACATCGAAGACCGAACGTCCACTATCCGAACCTGAAAGGCGCAGACTAACGAACAGCTACTTGGCCGCTATGCCTTGTGCGCCAAGTGGCAATCCGCTGCTGGCTGTATCGATCGGCGTCAGATTGCCATTCTTCCATACGCGAAAAGAAGCCACTGATTGGGTGCCGCCGAGAAGCACAAATAGGAGGTGACCGTTCACACTTAGATCCATGTCGATGGGTGCACTGCCCAGTCCCATATCCGCCGCGGTGGCATTAAGCAAGGTAAGCGATCCATCTTCGCCGTTCACGCGGTAACTGGAGATGGTTCCACTGCCGGTATTCGACACAAAAGCGAACTTTCCGCTTTTAGTGATTACTATCCAGCAAGAAGCAGTCTGAGAATTTGCCACTGAACCGCTGACAACGCTTAGAGTCCCGTCCTCCGCTGCATTATAGGAGGATGCCGCCGATTGATTTGCCGCGCCGCCGAAGGCCTCTGAAACAACCAGGGTACCGCCGTTGTTAAAAGCAAAGCCAAACGGTGTCATCCCATTGGACGGATTGTCGATTGGCGGGCTTGGCAATCCATCTTCATCGATCGTGTACGTATTGAGCCGGTTGCCCGCTTTGTCCGTCACTACCAGCAAGTCGCCATCCTGGCTAAACCCGATTTGGGCGGGATCAGCCGCGCCGCCGTCGATCAGCGGTCGACTGGAGCCAGCTAGTTGCGTCAATATTCCGTCTTCGCTAACATCAAATCCGGTAATATTTGGAGTTCCACCTTCGTTAAGCACGTACAGCAAATCGTCGTGGAGCGCCAGGCTGATCGGGCGGACGCCTCCCGAACTTACGACGTCAACTAATTCCAAGTCGTCCTTCTTGATTTTTAAGACCGAGATCTGGTTGCTGCCTGCGTTAACGGCAAAGAGAAATCGATTATTATTACTCATAATCAGTGCGCCTTGTGAGGCCAGTGGATCGCTTGATGGATCCGGTGCTTGCGGGATAGGATTTCCAGCGCCGCCGGTCGGAAATTCGCCTGCCGCGGTCAGCATGCCCCTCGCGTTATGCCGGAAAGCTACCACCGTATTGCTGGTTTGATTTGTCAAAACATACACGGCTCCGGCGTGTAGGTTTTTTGGCCCTCGCGCGGCAAATGTGTTCGCGCTAAAAGGCGCGAGCGTCAAAAAAGCGAGACATATTGCGATGTATTTGATTTCCCTGCCCATGTTTGCTCCTTTGTTGATCGTTGATCATTAAATCGCATTGAGGGCTTTGTTTGGTCTTAACTTTCACCTTTGGCGTGTTTAATCGTGGCAAATAATCCCGATCGAACAGATGTCATCGACGTGATCGCGCACGATGTGAAAACAGGCGAGGTCGTTCTCGTCATGAATGAGCCGAACGAATGGATCGGCTCGGACGAACAATTGCTCGCACTGCAGGAGCGATTCAACGCGTACGTTTCATTTTTGCTCGACGGGGAAATGGCGGAAGCGCATCCGGAGCTGGCCGGTAAACCAACGCGAATCGAATTGCGTTGCGAGCACATGCCGGATATGCGCGCGCTCGAATTGCTCGGCCACATCCATGATCAACTGGCGTTCCAAGAAATAAAACTTCAAGTAATCGTGCGGGATGAAGGCGCCGGTCTGTAGCCACGAAAGCTTTCGGGGCTGCATTGATTCGATTCGCTCAGAATGATAATTGCCCGCTGAACTTACCGGTTTGCGTTCTGCAATCGCGCAAGGAAATCGTCGAATAACGAATCGTAAATCCGACTGCGCTCCGGGTGATATTGAACGCCAAGAGCGAACGGATATTTGCGCAGTCGCACCTGCTCGATGATGCCATCATGCGCAGCCCATGCCTCAACTTCCAAGTCGTTGCCTAATTGATCGATCGCCTGGTGGTGCGCGCTGTTCACTTTGGGAAAACGATGCGATGCCCCACGCGCACTACGCAACGGCTGAATGTCCCGTTGCTTTTGCTCCGGTAGATTGTGACCTTTTATGTCGAGCTTGAGCGTGCCGCCAAGGGCGACGTTGAAGACCTGAAGACCTTTGCAAATCGCCAGAATCGGCAAACCGCGGGACAACGCGTCCTGGACAGCCTGAAACTCCCAACGGTCGCGCTGCGGATCGATCTCTTTGTCCAACACAGAAGGATCAGGAATATCCTGGCGTAAAAATTCCGGCGAAATATCAGAGCCGCCTGAGAGTAGAAGGCCGTCCATTCTATTGAGCGGAACGTTTCGAGTACGCGCATTCCAAACTTTGATCTCAGGATGCTTTGCAAAGATTGTGCGAAAGCTCTTCGCATCCTTTTGCCGGATCCAGGTAGCCAGATTTGGCATTGGGCGAATTTGCGACTT
The DNA here is from genome assembly GCA_036522635.1 of Candidatus Udaeobacter sp. Lineage (GTDB taxonomy): Bacteria > Verrucomicrobiota > Verrucomicrobiia > Chthoniobacterales > UBA10450 > Udaeobacter. The sequence goes on from DATDFM010000039.1 coordinate 21,150, forward strand.
GCCAACGGCCATGTAAAGAGCACTTCGATGTTGAGCGTGAATGCATCCAACGGATTACACGAGGAACTGGAAGCCCTGGCTGTGAAAAACAAAGCCCGCGCCGTCGCGGTAGCAGTGCATGATCTGGAGACCGGATTCCGATTTTCGCTACGCGGCGACCGTTGGTTTCATGCTGCGAGCACGATCAAAGTGGCGGTGCTGCTGGCGGTGTTTCGAGCCGCAGACGAAGGCCGATTTTCCCTCGACGATTCCTTGCACGTGCGAAATCGTTTCTTCAGCGCGGCAGATGGATCGCTTTTTCGCGTCACCCAGGACCGTGACGCGACGCCAGAGCTCTACGCGTCAATTGGACGGACTGCAAAGATATCCGCTCTTGCGCATGCAATGATCTGTGGAAGCAGCAATCTCGCGGCAAATTTGCTGCTCGATTTTGTGGGAGTTGAATATGCGCGAACGGTTCTGCGGGAAGCCCAGGTTAACGCCGTTGAGCTGCGGCGAGGCGTGGAAGACCACGGAGCGCATGAGCGAGGGATAAATAATGAAGCAACTGCCGACGGGTTGTTGAGTTTGTTGTCAGCGATACGCGGCGATTTTCTTACGCCTGAAAGCAAACGAGAGGTGATTCGCATTCTGCTGGAGCAACGATTCAATTCAATGATTCCAGCCGGGCTACCGTCGCATGCCACAGTCGCGCACAAGACCGGCGAGATTTCGACTGCCTGCCATGATATTGGAATTGTTTATTTGCCCGAGCGCGAACCTTACATCACAGCCATTTTGACGGAATTCGATCCGGACAAAGAGGGGCGGCGCGAAATGGTCGCCGCTATTTCGAAAGCGATTTATCGATCGTTGCTAAGAACGGAACCGAGAACAAATGAGGACTGAGCTTCTGCGGCCGATTGACGGTTTGCATCTAGCGGAAGAGTACCGCGCGTTGTTGCGACCGGGTGAAATCGAAACTGATGCTAATGGCACCGTTCATCATCTACCGCGCTTTTTTTATGAAATCGCGAGCTGGGAGCAAGCGCACGAAATTCGGCTGGCGCCACACTTCACGCTCGCGGAATTGATGCTCGTCGACAGTCGCGAGGCAAGGTTGCTCCTTAGCCAGTTTCCTCATTACGTGCCATGCGGAATCGTCTTACTTGCCAGATTTTTAGAGGATTTCCGGCGCGAGGTAGATGCACCGGTGTTCATCAGCGCGAATGGCGGGTACCGTTCGCCGGCACATCAGATTGGTGGCGCGAAAAGCATTCATGCATGGGGAACGGCGGCGAATATCTATCGCGTCGGCGACACTTTTCTTTCCGACGCAAAGTCCATTGGAAAGTATCGTGCTGTTGCGGCATCGCTTAGTCCTGCTGTTCTTGTTCGGTCGTTCGGACGTGATAAAGGACAGACCAGCGACCATCTCCATATCGATTTAGGGTACGCGGGGTTAACTCCGCGCGAATGCACCGAGGCGAGTTAGTCTCGGGTTGAGCAGATGAAGGACCGCCTAACAGAACGCAACGCATACCGTCTTCGCTTTTACAGGCCTGGTGCAGCGCCGCCGCGGGCGGTCATCGGGTTGGAAGCGGAATTTAACCTTTTAGTTAACGGCCATAGACGGCGTCCCGAAAAAATCTTTGGTGATCCCAGCCGTCTGGTGCGAAGCCGAATGATTCCGCGCACCGGCAAATCATTTCAATTGCCAGCGGGCGGCGCGATTTATTTCGACACCGGCGTGATAGAAGTCGCCACACCGATTGTTGAATTCGAACCCGGCTGTTGCTATCGCGCCACGCGTTTGTTGTGGGAGCAGATCCGCTATTTGCGACGAGAGCTGGATCACTGGGCGAGGCGACATAACTGCCACTGCACACTCCAGGGCTTCAGCACGCACTACAATTTTTCGTTTCCGAGCACGCAGAAATCAAAGCTGCGCAATTCCACGAAGCTTGCGTATCTGCTGGCACACATCCTCCCGGTGCCGGTGATTTTATTGGCAACAAACCGGCAGAGCAGCGCAGTTGGTGTGCGTCCGCGCGGAAACCGGATCGAAGTCACAGTTGATTTCACGCCGGACCCAGCGTTGATGCTGGCAACGTGTGCGTTCATTGCCGGTGCCATGGGAACCGTGCTTCGCTGGGGCGATTTTGGCCTGAGACAATTGGGGCGTCATGGGCTTCCTCGCATGCAGCGTTTTCGTCTGCGAAAACATTCATCCCGCCGCGGCTGGCGAGTCACGCCTGATTCGTTAGGTCGAAATCCGTTTGTGTCGAACATCAATGAGTCGCTTTGGAAAGTGCGTGATGGGCGAACGCTGAGCATGCGTGCGATTGCCACTGAAATTTTGCGACCGTTCCGCCAGCAGGTTCGACAGATTAGCGACCCGACCACACTGGAACACATCTCCGCGGTGTTCGCCGGAGATGCGCGCTCACTTCTTGACTTCGAAAAGCGCCCCGACGCCTACGACGACGTTGGGCACGGAATTGATTGGGGTCGCCGGCGGATGCGACGCTGGCCACGCTCGAAATACGAAAAAGTTATCCATCGCGTGATCGCGCACGAACCGATGCGTATCGGGCAGAAGCGATACCAAGTAGATCGAATGAACGGCTGGTACGAAATCGAATTTCGCGAAGTGGGAACCAAACGTCGCCGCACTTTCAATCTTGATGAACTCGTGCGAATGGCAGCTCGAAAAAAACCAGCTGCTGGCGCCTCGCGCAAAGGCAAAAATGTTAAAAGACGTCGCGCCTAATTCCAAGATCAAAGGTGGATCGGCTTCTCCGAAGACGATGTCGAAAACCTGGACCTAAGGCCGAGTACTGCGTCAACGCGTTGAGGACAACGCGTTCCACCTACAATCCCATCAACTCCCGCACGTATTTCACGGGTGGGCTGCCGTAAGAGATTACCTGGTCGTTGTACTTTTTGAGATTGAACTGATCGCCGAGTTTTCCTTGCTCGGCTGCGCGAAGATCGAGATGCTCGGTGACGCCGACGAAGTACGTCGAAAGTTGTGCGGAAGTAAGCCTGGCGCGTTTCCATTTCGCCACCGCCTCGCCTTCCTGCTGGTAGCCTTCTTTGGTCATTAAATCCATCGCCTCTTCTTCGGTCATGTTTCCCGCGTGAATGCTTTGGTCGAGAATTGCGTTGCAAATCACGCGGAGCCGCATCTTTAGCTGCTGCATTTTCACCTCTGGGCTGCCGTAGCCTTGTTCTGCCATCACTTGTTCGCAATACACGGCCCAACCCTCGATGAATGGGCCACTTCGAAACACTGCGCGAACCAAAGTTGGCGCGCGAAATTGGTTAGCGTGCGCCAGTTGCAAATAATGCCCGGGCATCGCTTCGTGCACGGTTAAATCCCGGATCATGTAGTTATTGTATTCGCGAAAGAACGAATCTTTTCGCTCCTTTGACCAGTCCTTCGGTGTCGGCGCGACGGCGAAAAACGTTTGACCGTTTTTCTCGAGCGGCCCTGGCGCATCGCAATAGGCGATCGCGACACCGCGCTTGAATTCAGGCATTGCAATCACGTCAAGTGGGACATTGGGAACGGTGACCAGATCATGTTGCCTCACGAACGACGTCGCCTCGACAACCACCGCTTTCGCGAAACCGACAATCGTCGCATCATCGGGATGCTGCTCGGCAAGTTTGTCGAGCACACCGGCTACGACCTTGTGTTTGTCCGCAAGTGTTTTGTCGTCGGCAGTCGGAAAATATTTTTTGTAGAGCGGCAACGCCGTTTCATAGATAGCGGATTGCGTCTGCTGCAGATCGGCCTGCGCACGCTTCATGATCTGTTCCATCGACAAATCGGACGCGAGCGCGAACCGGAGCTTCTTTCGATATTTGTCTGCGCCGAGGCGGAAATTGCCATCAGAGCGGGGGAGCAGATCGTTCTGGAGCCATTTCTTGTAATCCTCCAGCGCGGCTGCAGTTTTTTCCTGCAACGGCGCAAGGTCATTTTTCATCGGTGACGCCTGATCGAGCAGGACCGACACTTCCCGGCGCACGAGGTTGATTGCGCCCTGCGTTTGCTCAATAGCCGTCTCGGTGTGAACGCGTGGCGGATGTTGCAGATTGGCTTTGGCTTGAGCGATCACGCGCGGAATTTTTTCCATGCGTTCGCGCAAACTGGGAATCCGTTTTTCTGGCGGAGCAAAATCGCGTGCGAGTACCAGGTAAAGGCTGTTGGCAAGGCTTTGCATGTAAACTAGCGGATTCCAATCTGGCTCCTTCAGTTCTTCGCTCCGGAAGATTTGGTAATCGATGTTCTCCTTGAGAATGCGAAAATCGACATTGTTTGGGCCCGTTAACTGCGATCCATCAACAGTGCTTAACTCGTCGCGAAATTTCTTTTGGGTGGCGAGATCTTTGGCTCGCGCTCCGGCGGAGTAATCGGTTAGCTCGCCATCGAAACGATGATCACCGAGGTTTGTCGCGTCTTCAGGGTTCGTCCGCAGATATTGCTCGATGTAATCGTGAGCGATCTTTTGAAATGCGTCATCTTGCGAACCCGCGAATATGTTCGGAATGGACAACGCCAAAGCGACCGCCGCGGCGCTGATGATTTTCATTGAAGTTTAGCTCGGCGTGCCGCCGTGAAGAATCGGCTCCGTCGCGATTTCATCTGGCGTGGGCTGCTGTGTTTGCAGGTAGGTACGACCTTTATAGAAGCAAGCGACGATGGTGAAGACAACAGCGGCTCCAAACATTAACCAGGTGAAAAAGGTAAAGTACTGATAGGCACTGACTTTTTCAGCGCCGCCCGCGTGCAAGATCCATTTATTGACGAGGCCGACGAAAAGTTCGCCTGAAGCGACAGTTAAGAGCCACAATGCCATCACTGAACTCTTCATCGTGTTCGGCGCCTGGGTATAAGAAAACTCCAAACCAGTGATTGAGACCATCGCTTCACCAAGAGTCAGGACGATATAAGCGAAGAACTGCCAGTTGATGTGCGGTCTTAATCCTGCATCTATCTGCCCTTGAATCCAGACGATAACCACAAACGAGAGAGCCGTTATGAAAAGGCCTATTCCGATTTTGCGTAGGGGTGTAAGAGGAAACACTTTGTCGATCGCCGGATAAACAAGGTAGTTGACTACCGGAATAGTGATCAGGATCAAAATCGGGTTTGCAGTTTGTACCTGCGCGGCCAGCAGATCCAAACCCCATCCTGCTGAGAGGTGAAATGGCGAAAAGCCAATGTTCATCCACGGCAGCCAAGATACATGCAGATCCATTTTCTCAGCTTGCAATGTCCACTCGGCGCCGTTGCTCATTCCCCAGAGAGCCCAGAAGACTAGAATGAAAACATACACCATCGCGATTCGACCAAGCGTTTTCAGGCCTTCCTTGCTGAAAGTTTCCTTTAAATAGCCAAGACCGGCCGGAGGCACGTGAACCATCTTCCTTCGGCCGCCCCAGAAGAACAAAGTCGCGATAACCATCGCTATGCCGGGAACCCCAAACGCCCAACCTGGTCCCCACCTTGAATTCGAAAGAAGCCACGGACAAAGGAGTGAAGAGATGAAGGAACCAGCGTTAATCGAGAAATAGAACCAACCAAACATTTTCGACAGCAGATGCTTGTTGGAGTCGCCAAATTGATCGCCAACGTTGGCCGAAACGCAGGGTTTGATGCCGCCGGCGCCCAAACAGATCAGGAACAATCCGATTGCGAGCATTGTGCGTTGCCCGATCGCAATTCCCCAGGAAGTGGCCATGCAGGCCAGCGTCAGATTACCAAAGCAGTAAACGATGGAGAGCGACAAGATCGTCCGATACTTGCCGATCCAACCGTCTGCGATGATCGCGCCGAGAATGGGGAGGAAATAAACACCGAACACGAAATAATGCGTGTACATGTACGCCTCGTTCGGGCTCATCGGCGCCAGCACACCTGATTGATTCAAAATGTAATGCGCCATGAAAACGGTCAGGACCGATTTCATGCCGTAGTAGGAGAAACGCTCCGCCGCTTCGTTCCCGATGATGTAGGGAACACCTGGCGGCATCCCCTTCAGATTCGGCGGGGACCTCATGTATTTGTCTTTAGCCATGTGATCTCCTTTTGCCTAACGAGATTGATGTTGAGATTCAGCCGGCTTTTCGGAAGTCGAATTTCCCGAGGAATGGTGCTCCGTCTCATCCGACCATTCCTTCGCTGGATCGGGCTGCTCACGCTGAACCTCCGGCATCTGACCAATCGGATGTTTCTCGCAAGACGTGGAAAACAGGGCCATGGCAAAGAAAACGGCGAGGATGCCCTGGCGAACGAAAAAAGCCATAATGCGCTCGCACAGTTATCAGTCTCTGGTCGTGCGCGCAAGATCAAAGCGCAATGGTAGGACGCGATCGCGTGGCGTGCCGAATCAGTTGATTACGATCAGGAGCAGGAGCGCGAGCCCGAGTAAGACTAAGAGGAACCGGCAGAAGGAGAGCAAGAGTTGTGATTGAAAGACGCTTGCATGGCATTACTATCACACGCGGTGGGCCGCACAGAAAGACTCAGCGCATGGAACGAAGTGTTCGCTCTCGTTCTGCTTTTTGCAGGCACGCTGCTCTTTTTCGCGCTGATTTCGTACACGCCCAGAGATATACCGGGTTGGCTCTGGTTTAGTCACATTTCGCCGGCGAATCATCCTGCTCAAAATTTCATCGGGCCGCTGGGAGCGATCGTTGCAGGAATTTGCTATCAGCTTATCGGCGTTTTCGCTTCGCTATTGCTGGCGGCGGTTCTTCTCGGATTCGGCGCTGCGAAATTATTTTATCCTCGATTGCGTATTGTGATCCGAATCCCATGGATGGTTCTGTTTCTGATCTCGGGGGCGTGCCTGGACCAGGCATGGGGTATAAGCCATTTGCTCGGAAGGAAAGTCCCGGTGGACATTCAAGGGCCGGGTGGTCTCATCGGTTATCGTTTGTCGGATGAACATCGCGGCCTGCTTCCTGCCGCTCTCGGCCCGGTGGGTTCGGTTCTTCTCGTCCTCGCAGTGTATTTGACCACGCTGATTTTGGTTACGGGTTTGCGCCCGATTCATCTTGTTCGCGAAATGGTTAATCTTACGCGCCGAAGCGTGGCTAAGATGGCTGAATGGCGCGTTCGCCGAAGAATTCGGAAATCGGATCTCACAGAACAACTCAAGACTGAAAAGCAGCGGCGAGCTCTGGAAGCGCTACAGAAGCAACTTAAAAAGAAGGGCGTTCCTATGCCGGAACCTGCGGCGGCAATGATTTTGCCGGAGGAACTCTCAAGACGGCCGGCACCGAAAGTTGTTGATACGAACGTTCCGTCGAGTGAGCCCGCGATAACCCGGCGCAGGCCTTCTCTCGCGGAGCTCCGCGCAAGTGAAGAAAAACCAAAGACGGCTCCGAGCCCAACAAGTGCCACGTCCAGTTGGGAAGACTACGTATTGCCCGGAATTGATCTGCTCGATGAACACAGTCTTGAAGCGCGTACGGCCACCGATCCTTCTGAACTACAAGAGGTCCAGCAGGTTCTCATCGACACATTGGCGCAATTTGGAATCGCGGTAGGACCTGGTGACATCACAAAGGGTCCCACCATCACGCGATACGAAGTCTATCCGGCAAAAGGTGTGCGCGTGGATAAGATCGTGAGCCTTGAACGCGATCTTGCACGAGCTACACGAGCAGAGCGTATTAACATTCTCGCGCCTATTCCTGGTAAAGACACGGTTGGAATCGAGCTTGCCAATAGCCGGAAGGTGACGGTGAAACTACGCGAACTCTTTCAATCAACTGATTGGGAGTCGGCCAAGGAGCATGCAAAGATTCCACTCGCGCTTGGTAAGGACGTTTATGGCAAAACAATCATTGCTGATCTGGCACAGATGCCGCACCTCCTTGTTGCTGGAACGACTGGCAGCGGCAAGAGCGTCTGCATCAACGCGCTGATTGCCAGCATGCTCTTTCGCTTTACGCCGGAAGAGATGCGCTTCGTGATCATTGATCCAAAAATGGTCGAGATGCAGGGATATCAATCGCTGCCACACCTTGCATTTCCGATCGTGACGGATCCGAAAAAAGTTTTGCTGGCTCTGCGGTGGGTGATCGACGAGATGGAGCGCCGGTACAAAATGTTTGCCCGAATGGGTGTGCGAAACATTGTTGGATTTAACGCGCGGCCCAAGAAGAAAACACAGAAAGAGCTCGATGCTGAGGCAGGAGACTCCGGCGTCTCACCGACTCGCGCGCGGAAATCGAGTGAAACAGCGGACACTACAGCGCTCAAAGTCCCGCGTGATGGCGAAGAGGAAGTTCCCGACAGAATTCCCTATGTTGTTGTGATTATCGATGAGCTGGCTGATCTCATGCAAACCGCGCCCGCGGATGTAGAGAACGCCATCGCCCGCATCACACAGATGGCGCGTGCGGCTGGCATGCACGTGATCGTCGCAACGCAAACACCGCGCGCGGATGTGATCACCGGCGTGATCAAAGCGAATGTTCCAAGCCGTATCGCGTTCCAGGTGGCAAGTAAGATCGATAGCCGGGTCATTCTCGACGAAAACGGAGCCGAGCGTCTGCTCGGCCAGGGCGACATGCTTTATCTGCCGCCGAGCGCTTCACGCCTCATCCGCGCACAAGGCGTTCTCGTTACAGACGATGAGATTCACCGCGTCGTAGAATTTGTGTCAAAGCAAAGTCCACCGGCATTCGATACCGCCATGCATGACAAGCTCCAGTCGACTAGTGCGCCTGAGGAAGAAGTGACCGCCGAAGATGAAGAACTGGTCGAAAAATGCATCGAAATTATTAGGCAGGAGAAGCGCGCGTCCACTTCGTTGCTGCAACGCAGGTTACGACTTGGTTATACCCGCGCGGCCCGAATCGTTGATATTCTGGAGCAGCGCGGTATTTTGGGTCCCGGCGAGGGCGCCAAACCGCGCGAGATTTTGGTCGATCTCGATGCTGCCGTTTAGCCGACTTTCCGCTCATGACAATAGAGGGCCTCGGTAAAAAATTTCAGGAAGCACGAGTAGCGAGAAATCTCACGCTCGATGAAGCAGCGCGCATGACCAAAATTCGCCCACAACGGCTGGCGGAAATTGAGGCGGACGATTTTTCACAATTCCCGAGCCTGGCCTATGCGAAGGGTTTCCTTCTTATCTACGGGAAATTCCTGGATGTTGACGTCGCTCCTTACCTCGACGCCTTCGAGGATTCCGAGAGCGTGACCGTCGACGGTTACTCGTATCTCCAGGAGAACGAGCGCGCAAAACCGGTCTCCGCGCCGGTGGCTCGGCGGCGTCCCGTTGCTAGCAGCGGTGGTGGCGGGAGCAATCGCGTTTCGCCCATGCCGCTCATAGTTGGGATCGTGGTTTTGGTGCTCGGTTTTCTTGGGATGAAATTTCTACTCAATGTGCAGCGGCTCGCGCCCGGGAAAGGAGGATCGAGCGTGCAAACGTCGGCAACTGCGACTCCAACGGTTGGTACAATCGGAACAAGTCCGGCACCACCAGTTGCGGCTGTTGCAACAAGTGCGCCGGTCGCATCGCCTGCCGCGACACCCGGGCCCTCAGAAACGCGCAAGGCTTTGGCTGCTAATTCTACAGGGCCAGGCGAACCGGAAGTGCGTAAAGCGAAGCCGGTTACGAAAGAAGAACTGGCACAGGCCCGAGATGGAACCGGTTCGCCGCCACCGGAATCAGCCGACCAAAATCGAGTCGCCATCCAGCCGCTCAAAAGAACTTACGTGAGGGTTACGCTCGGCGACGAGGGAAAGGCTGCGTTCGAGCGATGGGTCTCCCCGTCTGATGGCACAGTTGAATTCCGCGGTAAACACGTATCGATTCGCGTTCTCGATCCTGAAGCCGTCAAGATCACCAAGAACGGACAGGAGCTGCAGCAAAACGATCAGGACGTGACCGTCAACTAGGAAGCCGGAAAGAAAACGTCCGACGCTCAAGGCCCCGCGCTCTACTCCAGAGAATTCAAATGGGCATTCGGAGCTGAGGTTTTCTCGAAGTCGAAAATGAACAAAGCTAAAGTCGCCCCAGCGAGACCGAAGGTCGGCATGATCAGCCTTGGCTGCGCCAAAAATCTGGTGGACGCGGAAATCATGCTTGGAAGCGTTTTGCAGCACGGGATGGACATCACGTCGCGCGCTGAGGAGGCCGATGTACTCGTGGTTAACACCTGCGCTTTTATCGATTCAGCCAAGGAAGAATCGATCGAAGCCATTTTGGAAGCGCATCAGCAGCGCGGGTTGAATAAACGACCGGACCAAAAGCTGATCGTGAGCGGATGCATGTCCCAACGATTTGCGAAAGAGTTGCATAACAAATTGCCTGAGGTAGACGCATTTATTGGACTCGACCAGGTGAATCAGCTTGGCGATATCGTGGATCGGGTACTAAGAAAACGTCCAACGCCCAACGCTCAACACTCAACGCCCAATGCAGGCGGGTCAGCATTCAGAGTTGATTCTAATACCTCTGATTTCGACTTGGCATTTTCAAACAGTCGCCCAACGTACATTCCCGATTACAACACGCCGCGCTTTAGACTCACCCCGGCACATTCCGCGTACGTGAAAATCGCGGAAGGCTGCAATCATCCATGCAGTTTTTGCGTAATTCCACAAATGCGGGGCAAGCATCGGAGCCGGAAACCGGAATCGGTGCTGGCGGAAATCCGTTCGCTCGTCAGCGAAGGCGTGCGCGAAATCAATCTGATCAGTCAGGACACGACGTACTACGGAATGGATCTGTGGGATGTCAAAGCAGGACCGCGGCAGTTGGTGGATTCTACTCGCGGACCGACTTTGGTTTCGCTGCTACGAGAGATTCAAGAGATCGAAGGCGAATTCTGGGTACGCCTGCTTTATACACATCCAGCGCATTGGAGTGATGAATTGATTGCGGCGATCGCGGAATGCGACAAGGTCGCGCGCTATATAGACATTCCGCTACAGCACATTGACGAATCGATGCTCGGGCGGATGCGACGTGAAACATCGCGCGCGCATATCGAAGACTTAGTTCAAAAATTGCGCGCTGGAATTCCCGGAGTCACGCTGCGCACTACGTTCATCGTTGGGTTCCCCGGCGAAACTGATGCGGAATTCGAAACATTACTGGATTTCATTCGCCGCAGCCGGTTCGAGCGCCTTGGGATATTCAAATACTCGCAGGAAGAGGGTTCCCGCGCCGCCAGAATGCCCGCGCAAGTGCCCGTAAAAACAAAGAACTCACGTTATC